>JAVEUB010000056.1:0-6651 GCA_034005785.1 Cloacimonas sp. (SeqCode)
TATGCTTAGTGATACTCCAGCCCAAAACGACCTGCCTATACCTGCAACTGGAACTCCCACAATAACCTTCCCTAATACTGGAGCAACCGTTGCCTTTACCACCAGCACAGCGGCTACAAACCTTACGGCGATAAGGGTAAATACCAATCCTGGTGGAGCTTTGCCTAATGGAATCCTAAGCCTTGCTAACCGGCATTGGACAATAAACTCCACCGCCACTTCTGGTTTAGGAGAGTACGATCTTACCCTTAACCTTACTGGTTTAGCGAACATCACAGATATCTCTCTGGCCAGATTGGTAAAACGCGAACATGTTCTGGCAGCCTGGACAGACCTGGGTACACCCACAACTTTCGATTCGGGGCTGCATACTGCAACCTGGCATATCACCAACGGATTCTCTGATTTCGGTATCGGTGGCGATATGGAAACTACCTTGCCAGTAGAGCTTTCCTTGTTTACCGCTATCCTAACTGCGCAAAACAAGGTGAAACTGAGCTGGGTTAGCCAATCCGAAACAGGGCTAAGCGGTTACTATGTATATCGTAGTATAAGCAACCAACTTAGCACTGCACAGATGATTAGCCCGCTAATTCAGGGTACGAACTCTTCAGAGCAGCACACATACCAATTTACCGATTCCGAGCTGTTTGAAGAGGGAATCTACTACTACTGGTTGCAAAGCTATAATATGGACGGCTCAAGCGAATACTATGGATATGTATTGGTAAATTACTCACTTACCAATAACAACGATATTCCAGAAATCCCTATTGTTACCGGACTGAACTGCATCTTTCCCAATCCCTTCAATCCTGTAACGTTCATTGCTTACAGCCTGAAGGAAAGCAGTTCGGTGACGTTCAACATATACAACAGCCGTGGTCAGCTTGTTCGCAAAATTGATAACGCTCCCACTGAAGAAGGTTTACACCGTGTTCAATGGGATGGCAGGGACAATGCAGGCAAGAGCTGTAGCTCGGGTTTATATGTAATCCGCATGCTTGCTGGAAAACAAACCTTCATCCACAAAGCTATCCTGATGAAATAGGAATCAGGCTTCATCATAATTACTTGAGGCAACAAAGCAAAGCCCCACTTCGGTGGGGCTTGTTTGTGGGGTTAGGGGTTGCCGGGTTGGCTTTAGCCACCGGTATTAACGGTTTTTTTATTCCACAATTAGTGGAACACCGATCTTTAGAGCTTGTGTTCCAAACGTATCCTTCCCTGCTAACATTGCGCTATCATTGCGGATACAGTGTCAATAGAATATATCGCTTGAGATACCAAAAGCACAGTCAATATCCAGAATATTGCTTCCAGCATTCACTATTTATGGACTCATTTTTGAACTCTGGTTCGCCTTGCACGACACCTGCAAAGAAGGGGAAACCGGGAAAATGAGTATAGTAGTGAATCTCGGGCTGTTAAGATGCAGAAGATAAGGAACAATCAATGAAAAAGGTACTATTAACCTTGGTTTTAGTTATTGCCGTTATGGCAATATTTGCACAAAACCCCGTTAGGAAGGGGCAGGCACAGATTAATGCTGGAGTGGGTTTATCCTCTTGGGGCATCCCGGTTTATGTAGGTTTTGATTATGGTATTCACAAAGATTTTACCATGGGTGCAGAAGTATCCTACCGTTCTTATCGTCATGAATGGCATAATCATGATTACGACCATACTGTTACAGGTATATCCGGCAATTTAAATTACCATTTTAACCACATTTTGGAAATACCCCGTAATTGGGACCTTTATGCCGGCTTGAACCTTGGTTTTTACGTGTGGAATTCTCCGGAAGATTATCATGGTGACAATACTTCCGGTTTAGGCTTGGGTGCACAGTTAGGTGGGCGGTTTTACTTCACCGATGCAGTAGGTGTAAACCTGGAAGTGGGTGGCAACAACGCCTTTAGTGGCGGAAAATTAGGGCTTTCTTTCAAATTGTAAGTATTTAGTTTTCCCGCAGATTTCCGAGAGATAAAAAGCTCAAATTTCCGCAGATTATTTTACCACCGAAAGCACTGAAATTGTTTGCACAATAATCCGTGCAAAGCCGTGGATAAATAGCCAACTTTCCTGATACTGCTTCTTAGGAGGCAGTATCAGGATTTTTGTAAATAGCAGCTACTTCAGCAATTGCAGCATACCAAAGAAATGGCAAATGCTTCCCCCCAACACAAACAGATGCCACACACCATGATGATAGGGCATGCGCTTAGCCAGATAAAATCCCACTCCCAAGGTGTAAGCCAGACCGCCCCACAGCATCCACAGCAAAAATGATGCCGGAGCAGCATCCATGAGCGGTCGGATGGCAATAACCACCATCCAGCTCATCAGGATATATACAATTACCGACACATACTTCAGCTTGCTAAGGGCAAAGATTTTTAGGATAATCCCCGTTATAGCCAGTCCCCAGATGATGCCAAACAGAGTCCAACCCCAGCCTCCGCGCATCGTACCTATGGTTATGGGGGTGTATGTTCCGGCGATCAGGAAAAAGATGGAGGAATGATCCAGGATGCGGAAAAAGCGTTTGATCCGAGGTTGGGGAAAACTGTGATACAGCGTGGAAACAAGATACAGGGTTATCATCGTTGCCCCGTAGATGGAAAAAGATACCACCTTCCAAGTGTCGCTTTGTTTGGCAGCAAAAACTACCAAAATAACCAGAGCGGCAATAGAAAGCCCCACCCCCAAACCGTGGGTGATGGCATTGGCAATTTCTTCGCCGGTGCTTTGTTTTGCGCTTAGGGGAACGCGGTCTAAGAAGCTTTGTTTTTTCATTATTATTCCTTAATTAGGCGGGTAGAATAAGTGAAGAGTTAAAAGTTAAGCTGCGCTAAGGCTGAAATTAAGAATTAAGAATTAAGCTGCGCTAAGTGATAAGATAGCGATTCTTTATTTTCAACAGCTATATTAAACTCACAACTCACAACTCTTAACTCTTAACCCTTAATTCTTAACTCTTAATTCTTAATTTTCCAAATCACACCTATAAAATCCTCTGTTTTTCTCTATTTTGCTCTGCTTTTCTCTGCTCTGCTCTGCTCTGCTTTTCTCTGTGGTTAAAAAAAAAGCTTTGCTGTTACCTATATCTTTGCAACAAAACAGAATCATTAAAACATCTTCTGTTTTTCTTCGTAGTTGGCAGTAAGATGCGGGATCGGTATCCCGCATACACAACAGCATCGATATGCTATGCTACAATTCATGGTATAGCTGGATGATATGTTGTTCCAGGTGCTTAGGAACCAAACCCTGGATGCTGATCCCGTGGGCGATGTTATCACGGATTTGGGTGGAAGATATGGGTATCAGCTCTATTGGCAGCACGCTTGCTTTTAGCTGATTCAGTATCTCTGGTTCCAGATTACAGCCAGGACGGGGTAACACTAAAAAATATACATACTCTGCCAGCCAGTTGAAATCAAACCACTTGGGAAGGGTAGCCAGATTATCGGCTCCTAAGACAAAAGTGTATTGTGTACACGGATTCTCGCGGATTAGTTTTTGCAGTAAATGTGCTGTATACCCTGTACCGCCAACGTCCGCTGTTGAAATAGCAAAGCGTGGTTCATCCATGATAGCCGCTTGCACCAAGGCATAGCGTTCTTGGAAACTTAGCCGCACGTTATTGCCTTTAAAATGGTGCTTACCATTGGGAACAAAGAGAATGTTTGCCACACCCGTAAAGTGGAGAATCTGCTTAGCTATCTGCAAGTGCCCCAAATGAATGGGATCGAAACTTCCCCCCAAAACTGCGGTATAGCCATCCAGCACATTAAGCGCAGGTTGTTTCATTTATTTGAAGTGGCGGGCAAGCCTTTTTGCTTCTTTAGAGCCTGCATAACGCTCTAAAAGGCTATCATAGCTGCTGCGGGCTTTTTCCCTGTTCTTCTGGTGCAGATGCAATTTGGCAGAATAATACAAAGACTTGCGGTCGAGGCTATCTGTATTACCCAGGGTTATAATTTCCTCAAAATACATCAGAGCCGCGCTGTAATCCTTCATCTTGTAATAGATATAGCCGGTTAAATAAGTTTTTTCCAACAGTTTATACTGGCTCTTGCGGATATAATCCAGGGCATTGGTATAGCGCTTGTCTGAGGGGAATTTTTCGATAAACAGGCGGAAGGCTTCGATGCATTCAATCGTCTCGTTCTGGTCGTATTGGGGAGGTAGGGATTCCTCGTAGAGGCACACACCAATTTTGTAATAGGCCGAGCTAACGTCCTGATGATCAGGGAAAGAACCGATAAACTGCTCGTATTTGCTTTTAGCATCGCCGAACTTGTTGATCTCAAAGTAGCAATCGGCTTGACGCAAGGTTGCATGAGCTGTGGAGGCCGATTTGCGTTCAAAGGATATCTCGTCGTACAAAAGAGCAGCACGGGCATATTTACCACGACCAAACAGCTCATCCGCAGTCTTCAAACGAGCCTCGGTGGTTAATTGAGTTTTGTTTTTGCTGCAAGCCGTGAAGCCAAGCAGCAGGATAAACAGGATTATTAGATATCGGCGCATTAAAGTTCCTTATTTAGTTAAAGTTCCAGAGGAGAAAGATCATTGATGCTACTGCAGCACTTGCCACTAAAGGCTCGAACCAACGCATACGCAACCGGGAAATCTCGGTATCGGGAGAATTTGGGCGGTTGAAATCATAGGAGGAAACCTTTATCAGGCGCTGCTGAGGCAGCAGTATCTGTTTGGTTTCAAAGCTGTATATGGGGCGACGTTCGCTACGGTAGGAAAAGAAGTTCCGCTGCACCACTTCCAGCCATTTAACGTTTAGCTCAACTTGCACCAGCAAGGCAGATTCCAAGCCAAAATTTGCCAGATTTATGTGCCCGGCAGCAGGTTCAAGCTCGCTATTATCTGGGGAGTAGGTGGTTCGAAGATCTGCCCCACGCTCTATTAGCAGCAAAGCTATCTGTTGAGATAGCGCAGGAGTCCATTCTCCGGTGTGCAGTTCCAAAAATACCGGCTCTCCGGTCTGAATCTCTTGGGCAATAGCAGAAGCAATTTCCACCGCTTCTTGTGCCGGTTGCACTGCCATTAGAGGCAGGCATACACAAAGTAAAATCCAGACCGGAAGCAGGTTTTTTAGCATATATGATTTGCTATTTAGCCAGCAAGAACGCTTTGTAGCCCAAATATGTAGAAAACAGATCGGCTTTGGAGCATAGCTCGTACAAGGAGTGCATACCCATCAGGCCAACTCCGCAATCCAGCACTTCTGCACCCTGATTTGCCAGGATGTAGGCAATGGTGCCACCGCCGCCTTCATCCACTTTACCCAACGCTCCGCTCTGCCAAAACACATTGGCATCATCGAAAATTCGCAGCACTTTGGCAATGAATTCGGCATTGGCATCGTTACAGCCGTATTTACCGCCACTTCCGGTGAATTTGGAAACACCGATACCATGGTTGAAGATCACCGCATTCTGTTTTTCATGCACATTGGGGTAATTGGGATCGATGGCTGCGGTTACATCTGCACTAAGTATCTGCGAATTCATAAAGGTTTTACGCAAATTAGCGCTGCCACTATCTTCACCATTATGAGCCAGCAAGCTGCCCAAAAAGTCCTTAATAAAGATGCTGTGCGCACCTGTATTACCCTGGCTGCCTACTTCTTCTTTATCGGAGAAATAGACCACCATGGTGCGTTTGGGTTTAGCGCCCGCGTTTTCCAACAGTGCTTGTATGCCAGTGTAGGCACAAATTCTATCGTCCTGACCGTAACCGACTACCATGCTGCCGTCAAAACCAGCATCGCGGGCTTTTATGGCAGGAACAAGTTCCAGCTCTGCAGACAGGAAGTCTCCTTCGGAAATGCCGTATTTATCGTTCAACATCTTCAATGCATAGGCCTTGATGGCTTCTTTTTCTTCGCCATCAGGAGCTTGCCTGCCACTGAAGATAAGATTCATTTGGCTGGCACTAATGGCATCGCCAAGATTCTTGCTATATTGCTCTTTTTTAGCCAGATGTGGTAACAAATCTGGGATTATAAACACAGGTTCGTTATCCTTTTCACCCAGGCTGATATCCAGCTTGCTGCCGTCTCTTTTGATGATTACACCATGCAGGGCAAGCGGTGTGGAAACCCATTGATACTTCTTGATGCCGCCATAGTAGTGCGTGTGCATACAAGCCATGGCACTGGAGCTGTCCTCATAGAGGGGATTTTGTTTCAAATCAACCCTGGGGGCATCGATATGGGCTGCAACCATGTTCACACCATTGGCTACAGGTTCGCTGCCAATGATAGCCATGGCTATGGTTTTGTTACGAAAAATGGTGTACACTTTGTTACTGCCTTTCTTGCCGACAGCGCTGAATTTGTGTTTTTTCAGCATAGCTTCGGTGTAGGCAATGGTTTCTCTTTCGGTTTTGGCTTCATTCAGAAAGCTCTTGTAATCTTCCGCAAAGGCGAAAGCAGCTTTTTGTTGATCGGCCGGGGCTTCTTTCCAGAAGTTTTTCCGCTCGTAGCTAAGAGGGGATTTTTTACTTTCAGTCTTCTTCATTCATTCTCCGTTTTTATCTGATTTCTATTATTTTTAAGTGTCTTTCACCCATGGGAGCGCTTACTACGGCTATTTCATCCACCTTTTTTCCCAGCAGCGATTT
>JAVEUB010000056.1:6667-11830 GCA_034005785.1 Cloacimonas sp. (SeqCode)
TGTGCTCTTCCGATCTAGCAGCGATTTGCCAATGGGGGAAACAACCGAGACAGCCATAACGCCCTCTTCGTTACTGAAGTTAAGTTCTTCAGCTCCTACCACATGGTAGCAAATTTGTTCGCCGTTGGAGATATCTTCCGCCACGCAATAGCTGCCAAAACGCAACTGGCCCTTAGGGAAAACAGATGTATCCACAACCTTCAACTGAGCAGAACGTCGGCGCAGGTAATCAATCTCGGTATCAATGGCTCGTTGACGTTCTTTAGCCGCTTTATACTCGGCATTTTCACTCAAATCGCCAAACTCGCGGGCAATGGTGATCGCTTTAATTACGTCCGGCCGCTCATCGTTCATCAAAGTGCTGATGCGCTTTTGCAGCTTTTCCATACCGGTTGTAGTGATAAACAGCGAGAGATCCATATTACTCAGCTCCCTTCTTTTTCAGCAATAATCTTTGCGCACTGGTAGCTGCTTTTTTTACACGGGCATTACCGCTATGCGTCCAAAGTTCAACAGGTGCTTCCAGTTCCGGAATATATTCCGTAACAGAGGCACAGAGCAGCTCCACAATCTGCGGATCACGGCTCTGTCCATGTTCTTCCCATATTTTCAAGTAGTAATCCGGGCTTTGTTTAGCCACTGCTCGTAGCATCAGTACATGGCTGGGCAGGGATTCTCCCAAAGGATAGTGCCATTCGTGCAAAAAATGTTCCATTATGGTGGGTATAAGGTCTTCCCGTTTTTTCAGCAGCTTCACCAGCAGATTGAGGCCATTTTTACGTAAGGTTTCGCTTTTGCTATTGCTGTATACGTAGGCTTTTTCCAGATACTTCTCTGGAGCTTTTCGTAGCAGGGGTAGCATTACTTTGTCCAGCAGGGAGTTAATTTCAGAGTGATTTGCATGCGCCAAAGCGTTGTCGAACAATGGCATATACACCATGGGCTGCTTATGCAAAAGCTTGCTCATAATCTGGGTAAAGGCGATCTTGCCATAATCTCCCTTTTTTACCCATAATTGCTGGAAGAAGGGAAGATACTCCACGTGTTTTCTCCCAATTTTTTGGACGAGCGCAGCTGCAACATAGTTTATCACTTCCGCGGGTATCTTGCCATTAACCCTTTCAGGATAAGCATTAAAGATTATCTCAAAATCATAGTCGTTTTTAGGGAGCTTATGCTCCAGGTAATCTGCAATGTCCATATTCAGCCGTTCTTTCCAGTCTATGGTAAGCATCTATATCTCCTCTAAATAATCTTAAAGTTTGCGCGTGCAAGTTTCTCGTTCATAATTATGAATCGCAAGTCATTGCCAATTATACAGCCCAAATTGTCAACTAAAATGTTAGGGATAGCTGAATAGCTGCTTAATATCCTGGCTGGTCATAGCTTTCAGCACGCCCTGACCACCTTCAATCACGGCGTCGAACAGTTCCCTTTTGGCATCTTGCAAGGCCAAAATCTTCTCTTCCACCGTGCCTTTGGCGATTAGCCGAAATACCTGCACTTTGTTTAGCTGGCCTATTCTGTGCGTGCGGTCGATAGCCTGATTTTCCACCATGGGGTTCCACCAGGGATCGTACAAAATAACCGTATCTGCTGCCGTAAGGTTCAAGCCTGTGCCACCAGTTTTCAGGCTGATCAGGAATAGCTTTAGCTCTGGTTCGCTTTCAAAACGTTTCAGGGGGGTCACGCGATCCTTTGTTTGCCCATCCAGATAGGCATAGGGAATCTCCAGCCCGTCAAACACTTTGCGCATAATTGCCAGCATTTGCACAAACTGACTGAATACCAACACCTTATGGCCTGAAGTGGTAGCCTCTGTAACCAGCTCCACCAGTTGTTCCAGTTTGGTGGAAGCTTCAATTTCCGGCAGAATATCGCTATTGGCCAGGTGCGGATGGTTACAAAGCTGGCGCAGCTTAGTAAGTGCCGCCAGGATATGCACATAGCTGGGCATTTCTGTGCCTGTGGGCATCAGTTTTTTCTGCACTGTATCCAAAATCTGCAGATACAGCTTTTCCTGCACCGCATTCAGCTTGCACCAGGAAATTTGTTCCTGCTTATCGGGTAGTTCCAGCAGCACTTCTTTCTTAATCCGGCGCAGCATGAAGGGTGCAGCCATGCGTTTCAGCGAAAGCCTGGCTTCTGTGGCACCATCCATTGGCAGATAATTTTGTTTGAATTTGTTCAAATTACCCAGATAACCGGGATTCAGGAAATCGAAGATCGACCATAATTCGGTGAGATTGTTCTCTACCGGTGTGCCCGATAAAGCCAATCTGTGCTTGCTATTCAGCTTTTTTATGGCGGATGTGCGCTGTGCCGAAACATTTTTGATGTTCTGCGCTTCGTCCAGCACAATCCACTCGAATTCCATATTTTTCAGCACGCTGATATCGCCCAAAACCATGGAGTAGCTCATTATTAGCAGTTTTATGTTAGGGCTTTCCAAAATCTGCATGCGGCGCGCCTTATCGCCTTCCACAATGGCATAGGGGATATTTGTATGGAACTTCTCGATCTCCGCAGCCCAGTTATAGAGCAAGGTTTTGGGGCAGATAACCAAAGAAATAGTTCCTTCGCCGGTGGAAAGAATTGCCGATAGCGCTTGTATAGTTTTTCCCAAACCCATTTCATCGGCAAGGATGCCATTCAAATGGAAGTGCGATAGCATCTTTATCCAGGCAACTCCGGCTTTCTGATAACCGCGAAGCACTGTTTGTAAATAAATTGGCAAGGCTTCCACAATGCTTAAACGCCTTGACTGCAAAGCATCAAACAGCCCTTCCAGCCACTCATCTCCCCGCATGCGGAAGGCAGGGTTTTCCTCGCGCATCTTCAGATAATAGGGCAAATTCATCATTCTGGCACGATACACCATATCGGCTTTCAGTTCGCTTTGCGAGATCAGCGCTTCAACCTCAAAAAACACCTGGGGATTGCTGATAAAAACGATTCTGCCTTCCGCAGTGTGCAGGAACTCTTCCTTACTGCGGAAAAAGCGGCGCAGTTCTTCGTGGCTAAAGCTAATATCGCGATAGTGATAGCGGATTTCGTAGCTGAACCAATCGATATCATCTTCTTTGCGCGCCAGCACATCCACTTGCAAGGGGATTTTTGCCACAAATTCCCGATTCAGTTCATCATCTATAATAATTTCCCAATCCTGATCACTAAGCTCGAAGATGGCTTCACGCAGTAGTTTCAGCTTGGTTTCTCCACCAAACACAAGCTCTGCATGCTGCTCTAAACGGTTCATTTCTGGTTCGGGCAGTTTTGCCAATAGTTCCTTGGTTTTTTCGAAGAGATCGGGGCTTAAGTGAAACCAGGCTTCTCCACCACCTGCGGAATCATCGTAATGACAGTGCACCAAGGGCTTACGGAAACGTAACACCGAAAGCGGGATTTCCTTTTCACCAGGGAACACAAGCGCTCCTCCGATCAGAACTTGTTCGCCCAATTTCTTTATATGCAGGCGTTTACGTGCGGAGTCATCCACTATTTCCGGTAGTGAAATACTGGGGTCGAAATCCAGATAGATATCCTGCTGATGCAATTCCCGATGCACAATGCTGCGGTAATATACCAAATCCCTTGGCTTTAGCAAATGTCCGCTGCCAAACACGTCATTAACAACTTCACTGCGCAAGGGCAGATGGATGTGAGAAATGCGATTGCGGAAAAACAGCCAGGTGGGGTGGCCTGCATACCAGGCAGAAAGCTCGTCCACAATTACTGCCCGTAAGCTGTAATGCTTTATCCCTGCTGCTTCTATGCGCAAACTTAAGGGGTAGGGATGAGGCGAAAATATCAGCTCTTCCGCGCTTTCTTTAATCACGAAACGGGGACGGCAATTCTGCATAATCACCAAAGCCGCAGCAAGATCTTTTTTATAGATTGACCAGAACATTCCTTTGTGACTGTAGGCGGCGCGATGCGCATTTAAGTATTGAAACAAGCGGATTTCTTCGTCACGAAAAACACCCAGATTTGCCTTGTAATAATCCAGTTTGCGTTGGGGCACGCCTTCCGGCTCATCATCAGCAGCCACACGACCGATTAAAACCGGATCAAGCGGGGCAAAATCCTGATGGTAAAAGCGGATTTTATCTATATCGGGATTGTATATGCCTTCTATGTAAAGCTTTGCCGAGCGCGCAAGCTCCAGCCATGCCTCATCGCCACTAAGCGCAGAACCTGCACAGGTTTCCACCACTTCTTCCTCAAAAATTCCCGTGCTGAGATACAGGTAGGCATAACGCAACACAGATAGATAATGACGGCAGGAATCGTCCTCATGGCATTCTGAGCATTCGTGTGAGGTTATCATCTCGCTTACGGGATCAAAAACGATATCCACATGTTCACAGAAAAACTCACGTTTAGCGGGGATGGGAAAGAACCGCAGACGATAGCAGGAACCTTCGTCCAAAGATTTCCAGTACCAGAGATCCCCATTCTCAAGTGCGATCACTGCATGATTGAAGTACCAGCTTGTGGATTTTTCATGATAGTCCTTAGCAAAAAGCCGCGCCATGAATCCGTCCTTTTTACATTAATCGAATCATAAGGTAGAGATTGCGGATTTTTGTCAATGTAAAAAAGGTCGAGAAGTCGGGATGTCTGGAAGTGGAAGGGTGGAATATTCAAACGAGCGAATTTGACTTAAACTATTGCGTGCAGTGATTCTTCATCTATCTGTTTTCTCCTGGATTAGCAATAATTTCCCGTTAAAACGCGGGCAACAGGATAACAGGATATCTGGCTATTTATCGATACTCCACAATCCACGGTTTAACTCATATTTTTGTTGGAGAAGATATCTTGTTTTTCTTCAGGAGTTTGTGGAACAAAAATATAAGTCAAACACGCTCCAAGGGTGGTTCCTCCAAACGAGCGAATTTGACTTAAAAATTTGCGGGTGAGAAGTATGAAGAAAAACTGGATAACGTTGAACCGCAAATTTTTGAGTTAAAACGCGGGCAACAGGATAACAGGATATCTGGCTATTTATCGCTACTCCACAATCCACGGTTTAACTCATATTTTTGTTGGTGAAGATATCTTGTTTTTCTTCAGGAGTTTGTGGAACAAAAATATAAGTCAAACACGCTCCAAGGGTGGTTCCTCCAAACGAGCGAATTTGACTTAAATATTTGCCTA
>JAVEUB010000329.1:0-2902 GCA_034005785.1 Cloacimonas sp. (SeqCode)
TAACATTACTGCTGATCTGGTTACTGCTGAAATTAGTAGTAGCAGCCCGTTTGTTACTATTAACAATCCTACTTCCTCTTACTTCCCGATTTTACCGGGTCAAGCTGGTGTGAACCGTAGCCCCTTCAGTATCACAGTTGCTGCAAACTGCCCCGATGCAGAAGTGCTGAATTTTGTGGTGCAGATTGTATCAGGAGAATTTGCTTGGAGCAGGCAGTTCAGCTTGCAGGTGGAAGCATCCAAGCTGAAGTATGTATCCTACATGGTGGATGATCACGAAGCGAATTTTAATGGTATTTTGGATGCCGGGGAAAACGCCAAGCTAATCATCAATCTACGCAATGAATCTGCTGTGAATGCCAGCTTTATTCAAGCTACCCTAAGCTCTACCAATAATCAATTGCTGATCCAGGTTCCAGCTATAGACCTTAGTTACATTGCTCCCAACGAGATATTGCAGATTCCCTTTACGCTGGATTGTTCGCAGATTACGGGATCGGATACCTTCCTGCCCCTGCATTTTACTGCCTCCAGCAGCAACGGCGCACCGATAAGCATAGATTTCAACCTTCCCTATAATTATCCCAATATTATCGAGAACTTCGAGCTTAACAATGGCTCATTTGCTCCTGAAACAGGATGGGCATGGGGAACACCTACACAGGTTACTCCACCGTCCGGCCAGAAACTTTGGGCAACCAATCTTAGCGGCTCCTACCCCAATCTGGCAACCTACAATCTGTACACACCGGCTTACCTGCTTAGCACTGGAAGCGTGATGCAGTTTAAGCATAGTTATGCTTTTGAAAGCGGCTATGATGGAGCCAATGTGTCCATTTCTACCAATTATGGCCAATCCTGGACAATTATTCTGCCTACCACGAGCTATAACCATAATAACCTGAGTGGTCTGAATGGTGAGATGGGCTGGACTGGTTCATCCAGCGGCTGGCAAAATCCGCAGTTTAACCTTGGAGCTTATTCCAACCAAACTGTTATGTTCCGTTTCCGTTTTGGCTCGGATGGTGCTAATACAAACGCCGGGTGGTTTATCGATGATTTCGAGCTTAGTGGTGTGAACCAAAAAACTGGTTATCTGTATGGGATCGTTTATCCCAGTTCCGGGATAGATCCAGGTAAAGCCACAGTTAGTTCGGGTCAACATTACAGCACTCATCCGGATTCTGCGGGTAATTTCAAACTCTTCCTGCCTAATGGCATGCATACTGTTACGGCAAGTTTGGCTCATCACCAGTCTTCAACCGTAAATTCTGTGGTGATAAATCCCGAAAATCCCACCCATTACTCCGAGTTTACCCTAATCGATCTACCTGAACCTTTAAGCCTTAGTTTCGCAGTGGATAACGATACTGGTGCGCTTAATATTGGCTGGATGGCACCTGCAGATGCAGTGTTGCCTGTTACAGCATATAAGGTTTACCGCAAGTTCGATTCCGGAGAGTTCGAAATGGTTTCCGAAACAATTGCAGTACAATATCAAGAAACCCTTAGCTTACAAGGCCGATACCGATTTTACGTCACGGTGAAATACCTGAACGTGGAAGGCAGCCCCAGTGATACGCTTAATTTCAAGTATCCCTATGTGGCTAACCCCGAAGATACTGTTCCCGGATTGGTTAACAACCTGGGGAACAACTATCCCAATCCCTTCAATCCAAGCACGAGCATTGCCTTCAGTTTAGCAAAACCAGGGAAAACAAGCCTGACTATCTACAATCTGAAAGGACAACTGGTTACCCGCCTGATTAACGGCGAGATGAACCAAGGCAACCACAGCGTGGTGTGGAATGGCAGGGACACCAACAACCGCAGCGTAGCTTCCGGAATGTACTTCTACCGCATCGAAAGCGGAGATTTCAGAGCCGTGAAGAAAATGCTGCTGATGAAATAGTATCAAATGACTATCAAAAAGCCCGGGGCAACCCGGGCTTTTCTATTGGATAACACTTCCAATAATCCTATCTATATAAGCCTGTAGCTCGATTGTCAATGCCAGAGCTGACACCATCCGGCAATAATGGATGGGATCGCCAAGGCTATTGCCCTTGCGGTCTTTGAGGTATTTATACAGCACCTGATAGCCACCAATATGGTAGTTCCAAAGTTCTTGTGTAATGCCTTCGAAGTGCTTATCATCATTGATCTGCACGTTTCCTTTGTGTTCATCATACTTGATGAATTCTACCAAATCGTTTGAACCGCTACCCTGATAACGTGCTAAGGGAGGGCTTAACCGTGGACTCTTTAGTAGATGAATATCGGTAAGTTCTTTTCCATATCCTGCAAGCTGGCTGAACAACTCGTAATCCTCCGTAAAGGGTATGCGGGGGAAATCCATCCTGAGGTATTGGGCAAAGCGATCACGGTACTGATTGCTGTGAAGGATCACTGTTGATATTTAGTTATGGAGCAGGGAAAGAACTGATCTGTTTGCTGACAAATACGGATGTATAAGGATGCGACAGATTCTTGTTGACATAAAAAAGAGTATTGAATATGGTGGAATTGTAAGGTGAGTCATTAAGGACAAGAGGATTTGATTAACAATCTCACTTTCCTATGATTCCAAGTGTAATGTAAGTATATGTTGTTAGCTAATCTCTTGATGAGAGGTTTTATGTTTACATTTAAGTGCATCACAATGGTATTGGTAATGATTGTAGGGAGTGCGGTGTTATGCGCTCAGAAGGTGTTTCAGTCACAAATAGACTAACGTGGTTTTTTTGAAAGAGTCTTACGATTACACAAGAAGATACGTATTTTTATGATTGTTGCCAACGGCATTAACCCATCTTTACCATTTAGGAAAGTTATATACCTGCAACGCAGGCATTTAGCTATTTTATGGTCACTACACGAGTTGACGTTTTACAACTTTTCT
>JAVEUB010000330.1:0-2883 GCA_034005785.1 Cloacimonas sp. (SeqCode)
CAGCACCTATCCTCCACCATTCAGAAGCAGCAGTTGTTCTGGATCGGAAATCACTTCGAAGCCGATGTCAGGCAGAACTTTGCAGATACACTCTCCAAAGCAATAGAGCGGGGTTACACCAAAGAGATGCTGGCAGATACTCTCAAACAACAGTTTGGTGACATCGCAGAGAAGTCATCCCATTACTGGCAGGGACTGGCAGAGCATACTGCACTCAGAATAAGGGAGTTCGGAAGGCTGCAAGGCTACAAGAAAGCCAAAGCCAGATACTACAAGCTCGTGGTTATCCTGGATGATCGTACCAGCGACATCTGCCGGGCTCTGGCAGCCCAAGATAAGGTTTATCCCCTTAACGATGCTGTTGAAGTGATGGATAATCTGATGGCTCTGGATACCAAGTCCAACAGCCTGGATGATGCCAGAGACTATATCAAAGCACTCACACCTTGGATCAAGGATGATCAGATCGAATACGACTCAGAAATGAACCCGGACGGAGTCTCCGGAGCACATACTCCATTTCCACCGTTTCATTGGAAGTGCAGGACAACGACTATTCAATTTGTTTAGTTATCGTTGGTGCAGCCGAATAGCTATTTAACACTATTTCAACATAATCATTTTGTTAGTGATTGATTTAACCGGAGAGGTTAACCTGTATAGGTATATACCTGAGGATACAATTCTACCATTACGGTCTGTTCCATCCCAAACTACTTTATGCAACCCTGCAGGTTGCATATCGGTAACAAGAGTTTTTACTTTTTGTCCTCTAATATTGTAAATAGACAAATCGCAAGGCATTTCATAAGGAAGTAGATAAGATATCGTTGTTGTTGGATTAAATGGATTAGGATAGCAGTTATTAAGCATCGGCACAGCTATGCCATTATCGAAATTGGTGTCCGGTAGTTCGTTTCCTGTTGCTCCCGTATATAAACAGACTAGGAGTGCATCTCTGTTCTGCTCAAAGGATTTTCGTGATCTTGGCTGCAGGCTGGGGTACATACGTGTAACGGCAGTCTTAGGGGCATTTTCTTGCATTAGAACATAAGTGTATCCCAAGTCAATAACAGCCATCAATGAATCAAGTTCGCTTGGAGGATTTGAGATTATGGCCTCAAACCAGGCAATAGCTTCTTGGTAATTACCTAATTTTATATTACAATATGTTTCCAAATAGTCAGCTATTTTATCAATTTCACCATTCCAATGTAGATTGGGTTCTGTATGGTAATAGTCTTTTAAAGCCTGTTTATCTTGCTCAAGGGCGTAGAGGTTTTTAGCGCAGGCATCCAGTAGTTTGCTGTCGGGATACAGACTTATGATCTGCTTAAATAAATATATTGCTCCCTCAACATCTTCTGCAACCGCTAAATCAATCGCCTGCTGATAAATAAGCTCATCATTTTCATCTGTTATGATATGCGGCAGGCCAGGGCTCCAGACCGGGTCAAGGATATAACCGGGTTCGCCTTCGTCAGATATTATATTCTCAGGGAAAAATCTCTCTGAAGGTGGAATTATCGGCTCTTCATTAACATTACTGTTATGGTACCCCCAATAATTCTCCCTGAAATATATTGAATGGTTTAAATTAGGGCACTGAACCAAATATTGGTCAAAAGTCCCGTGAGTGTACTGCATATCTATTATCTGATTCCATCCGCCATCCATAATTACGTTGCAGTTGTCAGTAAACAGAATTTCCTGCCATGTATTATTGGATATGTATGAATCATACATATTCGGGTCAGTACTGGGTTCCTTATTGATATTAACTACGCTGTTCTGGAAAACAACGACACCCTTATTATTGCCATTAATGGTGCAGCTAATAACGTTACCATTAGCATGATAGAACTTTATGCCATCTCCGGCATTCATTGAGATAGTACATCTTTGGATAACGTTATACGCGCCATTTGTCTCATAAACATTAATGCCATTGCCAGTGTTATTGGTTATTTGACAATTGCTAATCTCGTAATTAGTACATTCGCTTAATTCAATACCATTACCATATCCCGTTACAGAGGTATTACTGATATTAATATTCTCACTGTTTAAGCAATATACCTCTCCACTGATCTGGCAATTATCCACTATTAATGAGGCATTTCTACAGCTAATTGACGCATTATCAAATACTGAGTTATTAATGCTTATTGTTTCTTGTTCTTTGACTAATCTACAGTTATTAAAACTCATCTGGTTCAGCACAACCGTGTAGGGACTGTCTATATATAAACCGTCCCAATAATTGCCTTCAAATGAGTCAAAACTAACTCCTGTTCCAGAAATCAGACCACCATGAACTTCAACTCGGTTACCGGGGATTTCTTGAGGGTTAGTTTCATCTTGTGGTATGGTTAGCCGTTGTCCCTTGATGGTTACGTAATTATCTAATTGTAACACACCACCTGCTTGGCATATGATCCGACCCTCATCGGCCAAAGTAATTACAACGTTGGGGTCGATGCTTAGCCTACCTGAAGACACTATATCAACAGGGTGTGTTAAGGTCAAGTTGTTTGTCCAAGAGATATTTTGATCTATTATAGCTGAAGTATTGGCAGGAGTATACAGATATTCATTCGATATGGGGCTTTCTCCAGCAGAATTAACTGCCTTTATGGCTATATACCACTGCATACCTGGTGCTAGCCCAGTGAGTTTAATGTCATCCCAGGCATTGAAAAAAACAGGAGATTGACCTTCTAAGGCACCTGCACCATTATAAGGAACTCCAGCATCAGTATCGTAATATACTCTATAGGATGTGGCACCGTCAGCTCCCAATTCAAATTGTAATGCATCATCGACCTGCGTCACAGATACGATTTGAGGAGCGTCTGGAGGATATGATAAATGGATGTAACG
>JAVEUB010000057.1:0-9864 GCA_034005785.1 Cloacimonas sp. (SeqCode)
TCTTTCCCTCTTTCCCTCTTTTACTCTTTTACTCTTTGTGAAATTTAATCTAATTGTCTCGTAGCCTGCGTTTTAGCTAAAAAAAATGTGCAGTTCTAAGTTATCCTGTTTTTCTTCAAACCTCTCTCCCGTAGATTTTTAAGCCAAAATCGCTCTATCGCATACTGCTGCCCACACCTACTCTATCGCAAAATTCATAAATAGGGCACTCGTGGCACTTGGGTTTTCGGGGAGTGCAAAGGTTTTGGCCAAAGGCTACCACATACGAATTTATCTGCAACCAGTGTTTTTCGGGGAGTAATTTGCGTAAGGCCATTTCACTATCGAAAGGTGTAAGCGTTTTGATGTATCCCCAGCGGTTGCAGATGCGATGCACATGGATATCCACACATATCCCCGGCTTTTGAAAGGCAATTACTCGCACCAAATTAGCGGTTTTGCGTCCCACTCCCGGCAGCGTTAATAAGTCGTCAATTTCCTGGGGTACTTCTCCCCCAAATTTTTCATTCAAAACTGCAGGAAGCTGTTTCAGGTGCTTGCTTTTTGTTTTGTGGAAACCCACTTGATAGATTATGGCATCCAGTTCTTCCAAGTTATACTTATCGAAATCGTCCGCTTTATGAACTACCTGGAACAGTGCCTTTGCCGCTCTGGAAGTTGTTTCGTCCTTGGTTCTTGCGCTGAGGATGGTGGCAACCAATACCTTGAAAGGCTCTTTGGTTTGGATCTGAATGAGATCGACTACAGGAGTTTTTACGCCAATAAAATGAAGCGCAAGTCTTTCCATCACAGTGTCTATATTGCTGTTGTTCAAATAGTGCTCCTTCATAAGATCGAACTTTTCTTGCGGGTGGCAAAGAAATCTGTTGCACGAAAACCCACTACTGTAAATCTTGTCAACGTTAAAGGAGAACTTACATGTGCGGAAGATTTGCCCAGGTGCTAAAACACACTGAGCTAAAGAAAATGCAAGATGAGCTGAAGATGATAGAAAACTCTGAACAGATAGAGTTTAACTATAATCTTGCCCCAACCCAGACAGTTGCAGCTGTTGTGGAGAAAGGAGAACTACGCTATCCAGGATTTTTCCGTTGGGGATTAGTTCCCTCCTGGATGAAAGAGCTTCCTGCAAGTGCCATCATCAACGTCCGCAGCGAAACAATTACTGAAAAACCAAGCTTTAAAGCCTCCTTTATCCGCCGCCGTGCTTTGGTGCCAGCCAATGGTTTTTACGAATGGCGGCAAAGCGATAAACAACCGTTCTTTATCCACGCTATAGCCGAACCGCTTATCTATATTGCCGCGATCTACGATACCTGGTGTGGAGCAGATGGAAGTTACCTTCCTTCTTTGGCTATAATTACTACTGCAGCGGATGATTTTATGCAGCCTTTGCATCACCGCATGCCCTTGTTGATATCTGCCGAAAACTGCAATGCCTGGCTGGACACTAAGCTTCAGGATTTGCGCCAAATTAGCCCGATGCTGATAACTGCGCACCCTACGCAACTTGCCATGTACCCAGTGAGTAAAAGAGTTAATAATATTCGCAATAACGATCCTGAATGCTATCAGGAAATTGCTTTGGAACAGGTTCAAAGCGACATGTTTAGTTAAAAGCAAGATAGGTTTACCCGCAATGCCGATAATCACAGAAGACAAAAAACACATTCTCGCTATCGATGACGATCTGGCCATGCTGGATTGCATCCGCATGAGCCTTAGCTCCGAAACGAACTACCACGTTACCGTTTGTAACGCCCCCTACGAAGCTATACAATTGGTGCAAACCAGAAAGTTCAATGTTGTGCTCTCGGATATCACGATGCCCGGAATTAGTGGGCTGGAGGTGCTGAGTAGCATCGGGAAAATTGATCCTAACCTCCCCGTGATCCTAATGACCGGAGAAAGCAATGCGGTTAAAATGAGAACTGCTATTCAATTGGGTGCTTTTGACTTTCTCCGCAAACCCTTTGAGATTGCTGAATTGCACATCACAGTGAAACAAGCTTTACAGAAAAACCAATTGCTGATCCAAAATGAAGACTATAGGATGAATTTGGAAAGCCTTGTAGAGCAGCGAACTATGGAACTCTTAGCTGCAAAAGTAAAGCTGGAAAAGCACTATTTGAACACAATTCGTGCCATGGTAAACGCTATGGAAGCAAGCGATATTTATACCCGTGGGCATTCAGAACGCGTAACCGTGATCAGCATCATGATCGGCAAATTGGTTGGCCTGGATAGCGAAGAACTGAAAATACTGCGTATCGGAGCTTTACTGCATGATCTTGGCAAAATAGGGATTTACAGTCCTTTGTTGAACAAAGACCAAGCTTTAACCCAGAGTGAATATGAGGTTATCAAACAACACCCCATAATCGGAGAACGCATTATTAGCCCGATTGGCTTGCCGGAAGAAGTACACGATATAATTCTGCAACATCATGAATGGTACGGTGGAGGCGGATATCCCTATGGTAAAAAGGGAGAGGAAATCTCCAGACTGGCTCGGATTGTTACCGTAGCCGATTCTTATGATGCCATGACCAGCCAACGCGCCTACCGCATGAACCTCGATCCGCTCTCGGCTACAATGGAAATACGCGATAAAGTGAATGAGCAGTTTGATCCTGAGTTGGGAGTTTTGTTTTACAATAATTACCGCACAATTATCGAGCCGATGCAGAGTAAACCCGCTACCAAAGAACTATTGTCCGACCTGTTTACTTGACGCAAAAATAGTAAGTTTTAGAAAACTAATAGCATATAAGGAGTTAGCATGGCCAAGATTATCAGTGCAACAGATGCAGCCAAAATGATTAAACCAGGCAGCAGGATTGCCATCGGCGGTTTTCTTGCAGTTGGCGCACCAGAAGGTATCATCGATGCTCTTGTGGAGCAAGGAGTAGGCAATCTGCACATGATTGTTATTGCCTCCGATTGGGAAAACAGGGGTGTGGGTAAGCTGGTGGTAAATCACCTCGTTGCCAGTGCTCAGGTGTCGCATTTGGGCACCAACAAAGCAATTCAGGCTCAGATGAATGCAGGTGAAATGAAGATTGAGCTTGTTCCCCAAGGAACCTTGATGGAGCGTGTACGCGCTTTTGGAGCTGGCTTGGGTGGCGTTTTAACCCCCACCGGGTTGGGAACTATTGTGGAAGAAGGCAAACAGGTTATCAACATCAGTGGCAAGGATTATATTCTGGAAACAGCCATCGAGAGTGATTTTGCCATTATTAGGGCTTGCAAAGCAGACAAATTGGGAAATCTTACATACAGTAAAACGGCGCGTAACAGCAATCCCATTATGGCTATGGCGGGAAGAATCACTATTGCCGAAGTTGATGAAATAGTGGAAGTTGGCGAGATTGATCCTGAACTTGTGGTAACTCCCGGCGTTTTTGTAAACTACATCATCCTAACGAAGGAGAGCTGAAATGGCCACAGATAAAAGAGCTATGATCGGAGCACGCATTGCAAAAGAATTTAAAGACGGTGACTATGTGAATCTGGGAATTGGTCTGCCAACAGAGGCTGCTAACCATATCCCTACAGGTGTGCATGTAATTTTCCAATCCGAAAACGGCATCATGGGAGTAGGAGCAGCACCCGCACCAGGAACTGAAGACCAGGATATGATTAATGCCGGAGGCGGGTTTGTTACTGCTTTGCCCGGTGCCAGTTTCTTTGATTCTGCTTTAAGTTTTGCTATTATCAGGGGCGGACATGTAGATGCCACGGTTTTAGGAGCTTTGCAGGTAGATGCCTTAGGCAATCTGGCTAACTGGATGATCCCAGGTAAAATGGTACCAGGTATGGGGGGAGCAATGGACTTGGTTACTGGAGCCAAAAAGGTTATCGTAGCCATGGAACATTGTGATAAGAATGGTAATTCTAAAGTGCTAAAACATTGCACGCTTCCTCTTACGGCAAAAGCCAAGGTTAGCCTAATTGTTACGGACATGGCCGTGTTGAAAGTGATACCCGAAGGTTTGGTGCTGTGCGAAATTGCCGAAGGCTTTACTGTTGAAGATGTTATCAACGCTACCGCAGCAGAGCTGATTATCCCCGATAAAGTTGGCGTGTTTTAACAAACGTCGTAGAAGAGTCCCTTAAGGGCGATATTTTAGATAGATAACTGTCTAAAATTCTGTCCCGATGGGACTCTTTGCTGTTTACCCCCTTAATTTTAACAATTGCAGCGTTTCCTTTACGCTTTCCCTTTCTGCCACAGCCAGATAAACAATATACATTATCACAATCAGCGCAGGATAGAAAGTGCTAAACTTTTGCAGATAAAGGCTGGAGCCGATAAAAACCAACAGAATTGGAATGTGGGTAAGGAAGTATAAAGTAAGCTCCTTCAGATTAGCTTTAAGCATTTGCAGGGACATAAAATAGAAAACCAGATGCATTACTGCGCTAACAAGGCAAAAAAGCAAAACCGCATAAGCATATCCTTCGCGCATCCCATAAGCCAGGGCTGCAAGGCGCAAAATGAGGGTAACAATATTCCAGCCCAATTCCCATAACGGTTTGCGGCAGATGAAAGGAATCCCACTGATTGGATGATGCAACAAACTGGTACCATAAAAGATAACCAGATACATGATAATAGGCAGCGAACCAAGCCACTTCGCATTCCAAATGAGCGGCACAAGATATTGCAGAGCCAGCGCATAGGCAAACAGAGCCGGTATCCCGATCTTCAATACAAGCGAAGTGTAGCGCCTGATTCCTGCAAGATTGGCACTTGCATCGCCCTTGGCTAAAATGGGAAAGAAAACTTGCGAAATTGAGGTTGTAAGCATGCCTACAGGTATGGCAATCAACTGCGTGGCAAAAAAGTAGATGCCCATCAAAGCAGGCTCTACCATCGTTCCCAGAAACAGCACAGGCGCATTTGAGGAATATATCTGCACCAAATTAGTAACTGTTACGCTTAGCAAAAAGTGGCTGTTCTGCTGCATCATCCCCAAAGAACGACGCAACCTCGAGAAACAGAAACTACGCCTTATCCAGGCTTTGGGCAAAGCAGGAAGCTTGAAACCAAGATACAGCAATTCAGCCAGATTCCCTATGTAAAATAGCAAGATAAACAGCCATACTTCGCGGATAAAGAAGATCAGCACTATGCACAAGACACTATAGGTTAGAACGTTTAGAGTTTCGGCAATAGCCAGTTCCCTGAAGTATAGCAATTTCTGGGCATTTGCCCGAAACACTCTGCGCAGAGCTTCGATGATGACGTAGCCCCCACTCCAAACCAGGATATTGCCCAAAACCTCGCTATGATACAGGTAACCTATGCCCCGTCCGGTAAGCATTAACAGAAATGCCAGCCCCAAAGCAGACAGCAAACCTATCTGCAACAAAACAAAAAGATTAATGCGAGATTTGTGTGTGCTGATTAAATAATGATAATCTAAACCCCAGTTGCTGAAATAGGTTACTATTACCAAAATCAGCGACAAACTGCGGTAGATGCCAAAATCCGCCTGGGAAAGCCACTTGGCAAGAAAGATAAAGAGCACAAAGCTGATAGCTCGACGCAGGATTGTAGTTAGCAAAGTCCAGCGTATGCCGTGGATCACTGTTTTACTGCGCAATACAGCCTCTATTTAGAAGATTTCGCTTTGCTCGGGGTTTGGATTAATGCCAAGGTGCCGATAGGCTTTAAACGTAACCTTTCTGCCCTGCGGGCTGCGTTCCAGAAATCCCTGCTGCACCAGATATGGCTCAAAAATTTCTTCAATCGTGCCAGCATCTTCACCGATGGCTGTGGCGATAGTTTTTATTCCTACAGGTCCACCTCGATAATTTTCGATAATCACGCTCAAGATGCGTTTATCCATCTCATCCAACCCTGCATGATCCACCTGCAGCATTTGCAATGCGGCAAGGGCAATATCCAGAGTAATAACCCCTTTACCCCTTATCTGTGCATAATCGCGCACTCTGCGAAGCAAGCGATTGGCAATTCGGGGAGTTCCTCTGCTGCGCCTGGCAAGTTCTGCAACGCCATCTTCATCGGCTGGAATATTCAGCAGCTTGGCAGAGCGGCGGATGATTTTGGCAATGGACTCAAAATCGTAATAATCCAGGCGCAGGACTATGCCAAAACGGTCTCTCAAGGGGGGGGTAAGCAATCCAGCACGCGTGGTTGCACCTATCAATGTGAAGTTCTCCACCGGGATTTTTAGCGTCCGTGAATTAGGCCCGCTATCCAGAATAATCTCCATTTCAAAATCTTCCATGGCAGGATAGATGTATTCTTCAATCACATGAGACAATCTGTGGATTTCATCGATGAATAGTGCTTCGTGACGCTGTAAATTGGTTAAAATCCCAGCCAGATCGGAAGGTTTCTCAATCACCGGCCCACTGGAGACGGTGATGTTTACTCCCATTTCGCGGGCAATAATGCTGGCCAAAGTAGTTTTCCCCAGTCCCGGAGGCCCGTAGAACAGCACATGATCCAAAGATTCACCCCGCAATCTGGCTGCTTGGATGCTTATTTCCAGCAGCTCTTTAATATGATCTTGCCCGATGAATTCTGCCAAAGTCTTGGGACGCAAGGCACGGTCAAGTTCGCTGTCTTCAGTTTGGACTACGGGATTATTTATGCGTTCTAACATTATTTCTTGGGTTTGGCATAGGGTGGGATTACGATTGGTTCATCCAGCATTTTGATAAGTGCAGTACCGCTGGGGATCACCTGTTTCCAGCTAAATATCTGTCCGCTTTTGCGGTGTGTGATCTCCAGATGCAGGATTTCTCCTGCGAGCCACTGCTGTGGAAAATTGCCAAGCTGTACAACCGCGATAACGGTGAATGGCATTTTTACTCCGTTACCTGCTTGTTTGATGGCAATTGTGTTGATAGGATTAATTTCTGTGCTAATAATCTCATCAGGTTTCGTGTTAATCCAGGCTTTCAGGGTGTATTCTTTTGCGCTTTTATCCTTATCCCAGGTTATAGAAGGGTTCTTTCCATTTTCTAACACCAGTTTTTGCACATACACGCGAGGTGAGGTTATCGCTAAAAGTGGTAATAGTAGCGACAGCATCAGGATTGAAAGTAGTATATGTTTCATTTACTCTCCATTGGTTGGGCAGGGCAGTTTAAGCCCATACCCCAATTATTTGATCAGCCGGAAAAGCTTCATAATTTGCAGATGCCAAACCATCCAGGCTGCTTCCCAAACTATATTCCGGCTCATTTTAGAAACTCCATTCAGGCGTTCGGTAAAAACTATCGGGATCTCTTTGATCCGAAATCCCTTCACCCACGCCTTAAAATTCATCTCTATCTGGAAAGCATATCCATCCGAGAGTATCTTATCCAGATTAATGGATTCCAATACTTTGCGATGAAAGCATTTAAAGCCACCTGTGGGATCAAGAATCGGCATCCGGGTTATCGTACGCACATATTTACTGGCAAAATAGCTGATTAACAGCCGCTTAAATGGCCAATTGATAATGTTTACGCCATTACAGTAACGGCTGCCAATCACCAAATCATTCCGCTGAGCAGCTTCAATTAAGCGGGGTACATCATCCGGATTATGCGAAAAATCCGCATCCATCTCCATAATGTAGTCGTAGTCCCGCTCCAGTGCGTATTTAAAGCCAGCTACATAGGCTGAGCCAAGCCCCATTTTACCGGGGCGTTCGATAAGATGCAATCTTGGTTCGCTGCTCTGCATAAAGCGTACGCGCAAACCTGTGCCATCGGGAGAGCTATCATCCAGCACCAGAATCTCAATCTCTTCACTTTTACTCAGCACTATTTCAACCAGACGTTCGATATTTTCTATCTCATTGTAGGTGGGGATTATAACCAGTGTTTTCATGCTATTTATCCAGGTTGTTTTCCAATAATTGTGTTTCGGGAACTTCCCGTAAGGGCTTGGCAGGATTTCCTACCACAATAGTTTTGGCTGGTACGTCGCGCGTGACAACTGCTCCGGCGGCAACTGTGCCATCGCTGTGAATGGTTTTTCCAGGCAGAATAGTGGCATTCACGCCGATGCGGGAGCCATTTTCCATAGTGATGCCCTTAAAGTGCTTAAATCTTTCCTTATCGCGAGCCATATAGTTATCGTTACTCGTTGCCGTGCATGGAGCTACGAAACAGTAATCACCCACGGTTGAATAGGCGGTAAGATAGCAATTTGTTTCAAACTTATTGCGGCTGCCGATACTCACAAAATTCTCAATAGCCACATTGCGGCCAACAATGTTCAGATCACCCAGGGTAACGTTTTCGCGTATTGTAGCCATATCAGCTATCAAATTCCTTTCGCCGATAGTGCATTGACAGTAGATTACCACATTAGCCCCGATCTGGCAAAAATCTCCTATAACAGCGGGCTTCAGGTTCTCTGGAACCTTAAAAATGCTGCGTGGCGAAGAGAGCGGTTTTTTCCCGATAATAACTCCATCGTCAATCCGGCAAGCCTTGCCAATTCTTGATCCAGGATGGATAACCACGTTGTTGCCGATCAGGCAATCGTCCCCGATTTCCACATCCGCCAAAACTACACTGTTATGGCCTAAAAGCACGTTGCTGCCAAGCTTTGCGCTACTATCTATGTATTGGTTCATGATACCTCCACTTTAGTCTATGACCAACTTTTTACTCGACAAGGTTTAAGGCAAGTAAAAAATGTCCCTAAACAGAATTTAAGCGGGATCAGGATGAAAAACAGCATAAAACTCTTTTGCGAGCACATGGCGCTGGAAGGCAAATCGCCCCGTACTATTAGCGCGTACAAGCTTGATCTGGAGCAATTTACCGAGTTCGTGAAACGCTTTTTTGAAGATGAAATTGTCCCTGTGCAAGGAATCACCTTGCTAAACCTGCGGGATTTCCTGCGTTGGCTGAATGAAAAGCAGGATTGCAACCGCACTCTTGCCCGTAAAAGCGCAGCGCTAAACAGCTTTTTCCGCTTTTGCAAAATCCGTGGTATTATTACTTCCAACCCTATGGATAAAGTGAAACGCCCAAAATACGAAAAGCCTCTGCCCAAATGCTTTACCGAAGAAGAAGTGCGCAATCTTCTGGCTATTCCTGATACCAGCAGCCCTTTTGGGGTTCGCAACCGTGCCATTCTGGAAACCCTTTATTCCAGTGGCTTGCGGCTAATGGAATTGGCAGGTATCCGGCTGAATGATCTGGACACAAAAAAGGGCTTACTGCGTGTGCATGGCAAAGGCAACAAGCAGCGCATAGTGCCTGTTGGAGCACCGGCTTTAGCAGCAATAAATGAATATCTTCAGATCAGGGGTACATTCTGTGGCGAAGAAGCTACCGATATCATGTTTCTCACCAAAAGCGGCAAGTCCTTCGATACAAAACAACTGGAGATCATTCTTAAGCGCTATTTTCTACTTATCGCCCGCGCCAAAGGCTACACACCTCATGCTTTAAGGCACAGTTTTGCCACCCACATGCTTTCCCGGGGAGCCGATCTGCGTGCCATTCAGGAACTTTTGGGGCATTCCCTGCTTTCCACCACCGAAACCTATACGCATGTGAGCCTCGAAGATATCAAAAAGGCCTATGCAAAAGGGCATCCACGCAGTAAGTAGGCTGTTTAGCTGGCTCTTTACACATACCGGAGATGGGGCTTAACTATTTACTTGACTTAACAGAGGGTGTTTGATAAAAGGGCGTTATGGACAAACAAGAAGTAATTCGGTATTGGCTCTAAGCAGCAGAGATGGATTTTGCCTCAATGGAGAGTTTTATCCGAACTGGTGAGAACACTTGGGCTTTGTTTATTGGAAATTTGATTATAGAGAAGACTCTTAAAGCACTTTATGTCCAAAATGTGCATGTTCAAGTCCCCAG
>JAVEUB010000057.1:9874-11731 GCA_034005785.1 Cloacimonas sp. (SeqCode)
CCAGAACGCACGATTTGATTCAGTTAGCAAGATCTTCAGGTCTAAATTTGTCAGACGATTTGATTGATAAGTTGGACACAATCTCTACGTTTAACCTGAATACTCGTTATCCGGATGAAAAGTTTGCCTTTTACAAACGCTGCACCTAAGAATATGTGCATACCCAAGCTCAAATTATTAAGGATTTGCGAGAATGGCTGCCGTTTCAGATAGAAAAGATATAAGACGAATCATCAAGTTCTATGCTATAGCCTTACAAAAAGATATGCATATTGATGCTATTTATCTCTTCGGTTCTTATGCTTATAAACATGGTTCTACCTTAAATCCAATCCCAGCCAATAGTCTCGTGATTCCCATGTCACACTAATGAATCGCGTAATTGCCACAAGACTTGTATGCACTTAACTTGGATGTAAACACATGATATACAAAGAGTAAGAGTGTAATAGGAACATTTAGCTGTGCTAAGTGTATAAATTGCGAGTACCAACCTTACAACCTTCCAATACTCCAGCACCTATCATTCCCCGAAGCCGATAATATTGGGAAACTCGAAGGTTTTGCTTACATTGTATTTATAGGCCATGCAGGCCTACTGAAGATACAAAGAGGAAGATAACGCCTATGGATTGTGTGTTTTGTAATCTTGATTCCAGGCTCTTTATTGCCGAAAATGAGCTGTTTTGTGCAATTTGGGATATACATCCTGTAAGCAAGGGGCACGCCCTGATAATTTCCAAACGCCATTGCCAGGATTTCTTTTCTTTAAGCCAGGCAGAAACATGTGCTTTGCAGGAGCTTAGCGTAACAGTTCAGCACCTGTTAAAGGAAAAATACCAAGCGGAAGGATACAATCTGGCGATGAATTGTGGCAAGATTGCAGGGCAGAGCATTCCTCATTTTCACCTGCACATTATACCGCGTTACAAGCGCGATAAAGTGCATCCCTTCAAACATTTGAGAGAGAGTTTGTGTTAAATAAGGAGATATTATGAAGTACTGGATAATAGTTGTTTTGCTGTTCATCTTTCTCGGTTTGCAAGCGATGGATTTGAACACGCAGCAGGGCACAGCCGTATTTAAACTAAAACCGGAATACCGCAATTCCATGCAAAAATCCTACAACCGCACCGGAATATCCAGCCTTGATGCCAGGATGCAAAGCCTTCAGGTGTATCAGCTTAAGCCTTACTTCCAGGTTTCTCCTGCGAAGAGCGCGTTGTCTGACATAGCGCTGATTTTCCAGGTGTCCTCGCCTTTTCCGCTTCAGAGGGTAGTCAACTTGCTAAGCCGGGATGAGCATGTGCAGTATGCCGAGATTGTGTATCCAGACGAGATTCTTGCCGTACCCAATGATGCGAACTACCCTGCTTCTGCGTATTTTGCTGCCCTGGAAGCAGAAGCAGCCTGGGATATTCATAAAGGCGAAGACGGCGCTAATGACATAATTATAGCCGTGGTGGATACAGGTACAAACTGGAAACATCCTGACTTAGCGCAAAATATCTGGAACAATCTTGGCGAAGATGCCAATGGCAATGGCTACACGCTTTACTATAACGGCAGCGCTTGGGTGATGGATGCTGGTGACCTGAATGGAGTGGATGATGATGCTAACGGGAAAATTGATGACCTCATCGGTTGGGATTTTATGCTTAATATCGCCGGTGATGAAGCGAATGATCCCTTTGATGCTGGTTCGCATGGCACGATCGTATCGGGTATTGCTTGCGCCCGCACCAATAACTCTATAGGCGTAAGCAGCTTGTGCTGGAATCTCACTCTTATGCCAGTATCTTGCAGCTATGGTGCTGGGACAATCTATCGAGGTTATGATGCGGTTCTTTATGCCGC
>JAVEUB010000331.1:0-2872 GCA_034005785.1 Cloacimonas sp. (SeqCode)
CTCTGCGCCTTTTGCTGCACTTTTGGGCATAATCAGCCTTTCCATGATGCACAGCAGCAAGATTAAGCGTCGGGGACCAAAGTGGCAATTCAGTTATTTCTTCTTTGCTGGCTTCATCGCCACAGCCCTGGCCGGATTAATTGGCGGCATGCAGAAAGGTGGCTTGCTGATGTGGATGTTCGAAAACATGCAGATGCCCATGAGCGCTACAATGTTCTCGCTGTTGGCTTTCTACATGGCTTCCGCAGCGTACAAAGCCTTCCGTGCACGCTCCCTGGAAGCTACCGTGCTTTTGGTAGCAGCCATAGTAGTGATGCTTGCCCAGGTTCCTTTGGGGGTAAAGCTATCCAAACACCTGCCCACAATCTCCCAATGGATTCTGGATGTACCCAATCTTGCTTCTAAGCGCGGTATTGCTTTGGGCGTGGGGCTTGGCTCTGTTGCCACTTCGCTGAAGATTTTGCTTGGTATCGAACGCTCCTATTTAGGTGGCGGGGATTAATAAGGAGAGATGAAAATGAACTTTTTTGAACGCATTCAAAAGCTCGACCGCCGTTATATCTACATCGTAGTTGCGCTGGCGATCATCATTCCTTTGATGATTCCCTATAATTCGGATAATGTTACCACACCTCCCACCGAAAATCTCTATCAGATGATAGATTCTTTTGCGGGTCGCCAGGATCGCGCTATTTTGCTAAGTTTCGTTCACGATGCTTCTACCATGCCCGAACTGTATCCCATGGAAGTAGCTATCCTGCGGCACTGCTTTGAACGTAATGTGAAGGTGTTTTGCCTTACCTGGTCTCCCATGGCAGCTCCGATTATCGATTTTGCCCTGAACAACGTTAAGGAAGAATTTCCCGATATCAAAAGCGGCGTGGACTATTGTAATTTCGGCTTTAAACCGCAGCCCCTGGCGATGATTTTGGGTATGGGCGATAATATCGCCACCACGATCAGCACCGATGCTGAAGGACGCAAGCTGGATAGCCTGCCCATTATGAATGGCATAAATAACTACAACGAAATGAACCTGGTGGTGGAATTCTCTGGTAGTGTTGCCGGTGCGTCCTGGTTTGTGTATGCCCGCCCCAAATTTGGCGTAAATGTAGCTGTTGGTGTAACCGCTGTGATGGCTGCCGACGAATATCCTTACCTGCAATCTGGCCAGCTTATTGGTATGCTTACCGGGCTTAAGGGTGCTGCCGAATACGAGAAAATGGTAGATGTTTTTGCCGCTTATCGTGAACCAGAACGTGATTATCGCGTCAAAAAAGATGCCGATGGAAATAAGCTGTTGCCGGGACGCCCCTTCGGCCGTGAAATCCTGCGCGACGAAACCACCAAAAAGCTAATTAATATCACCACGCAAACCAAAGCAGAATTTACCCCGCAGGAATTTGCCGCTTTTACAGCCAAATATCCCGAAGGAACTGCTATCTTCAACCAACTTAAAACGGTGGTTGGAGATAAAATCGTGGTGGATGTTACCAAGATTTCACCTGAACTGCGGGATCAATTGGGCGAAGTAGCCTTTGCCGATATCAATCGCATGACCCGCAACACTATCTATAAATTCAAAGTAGCCCGCATCGGGATGAATGCACAATCGGTTGCCCATATTATGATCATTCTGTTCATTATCTTGGGTAATGTGGGTTACTTCATCCAGAAAGCCAACGCGGCAAAGAACTAAGGGGAGGATACAATGTCTTTTGAATTAATGAGTAATCTGGTGGGGGCTTTCTTTACCCTGTGCATTTTCTCCTTCCTATACAAGGATAATCCCTTCTACCAGATGTCCGAACAATTGCTGGTGGGTATTTCGCTGGGTTATGGCTTGGTCTTTACCTACGAACGCATCTTTATTCCTTTTTTATGGCAACCAATCGTGCTGAAACATAATTTCATGCTGATTATTCCCGCAATTTTGGGTATGCTGTATCTCTTCCGCTTTTCACGTAAACTGGGCTGGCTATCTCGCTATCCCATTGCCTTCTCGATGATGTCTATCGGAATGGGTGTGCCCATGGGAATTCATGCCTCGATCCTGGTGCAAATGCGCCAGGGCATGGTACCCCTGGAAACCATCAATCTCTTCCTGATTTTCGTGGGGACTATTGCCGTGCTGCTGTATTTCTTCTTTTCCAAAGCCCATACCGGCATCTACGGCAAGTTTGTGAACGTGGGAAAGTGGTATATGATGATCGGCTTCGGTGCCTCCTTCGGATTAACCGTTATGGCTCGTATCTCTTTGCTGATCGGACGTATTCAGTTCCTGGTAAACGACGTCTTTGGTCTCTTAAAATAAGCTGATTTCGAAACCCTGCTCCTGTGCCTGGAAAACTGCAGCAGGAGCAGGATTTCGTTGCCTTGAAAATAAGGAAAAAAAAGAAATGAAGAAAGCATTGCTTGTCTTAAGTGCTATCCTGCTTCTCTGTGTACTGCTGATCTCATCTGATGAAGCCAAACCAGCAGCCTTGAAGGGTAAAATTAGTGAGTTTAGCGCTTCTGATATGCCCTTTGACGATGGCGCTGGAATCATCCTGAAATGGAAACCTCTGGATAAATCGCATCGGGTAATTAGCTACAACGTTTATCGGGGTGTTTCTCCCGATAGCCTGTTTCTGTTAAACAGCATGGAAGTAGATCCCAAGCTTGGTGTTCTGGCTCCGGAATTGTTTTTTTACGATCGTGGCGATCAACCGCTTATAGAATTCGAAACTGCACCCTTGAAGGTTAGCAAAGAAAAGCAACAACCTGCCGGCAGCCCGCTTTACCAGAAATTCCCGCAAGACCCCAAGCTGATTGGTGCTATGATCGGTCGCTATAACTTTACCGGCGCGATCAAGAATAGCAGATCGGAAGA
>JAVEUB010000058.1:0-11697 GCA_034005785.1 Cloacimonas sp. (SeqCode)
CATCAACGATAGTGGAATACGTCCGCAAAAGCGAAGCCAAAAGCACAAGCGGTATCGACGAATTGAAGTGCCTGCGTGAAGGCTCTGTGCCATTTTATGAAGTGAAACAATCCTTCAAGCTCCCGTTGGTGATGTTTGTGTGCACAGCCAATATTTGCCGTAGCCCTATTGCCGAAAAGCTGTTTCGTAAGATGCTGGAAACGGAAAACCTGGCTTATGCCAGCGATTCGTGTGGCTTAATTGAAGGTGGGCACAATATCTCCCTAAATTCCATGCAGTTACTGCTGGAAAGGGGAATCAGCGAAGCACAGGAACATGTGTCCAAACAAATTGCGCCCCAAATGCTGGCTGCAAGCTGGCTGGTGCTAACCATGGAAGAACGTCAACGAGATTGGCTGCGGGAACAAACTCCCAATGCATCCCGTAAGATATACACGCTAAATGAGATAGTAGGCGAAGAAGGCGATATCAAAGATCCCTATGGCAGCGAGCTGGATAATTACCGCATTACCTTTGAAATAATCGAAGATCGGTTGAAACGGTTTCTGGAACTGATCAAAAGCGACCAATTGCTTTTTAAGGATTTATCCCGATGAGTGATTTCATTATTAGCCCTGAACTTATTGCCGAACATGGCATCAATGAAGAAGAATACACCAAGATACTGCAAATCTTAGGGCGTGAACCGAGCATCGTAGAACTGGGCATATTTAGTGTTATGTGGAGCGAACATGCCAGCTACAAAAACTCCATTAAATACCTGAAAACCTTGCCCAAAGAAAGCCCAGCGATGCTATCCAAAGCTGGTGAAGAAAATGCCGGAGTGGTGGATATAGGCCAGGGTTTGGCAATATCGTTTAAGATAGAAAGCCACAATCACCCCTCTGCTCTGGAGCCTTATCATGGAGCAGCTACCGGTGTGGGTGGTATCTTGCGCGATATCTTTACAATGGGTGCCAGACCGATTGCAGCATTAAATTCTTTACGTTTTGGAGATCCCCAAAAGCCTAAAACAAAGCATTTGATAAGTGAAGTTGTGCATGGAATTGCCGATTATGGCAATTGCTTTGGAGTGCCTACTGTGGGTGGCGAGATTTACTTTGAAGATAGCTACGATGGTAACCCTTTGGTAAATGCTATGGCTGTGGGCTTGCTGAAACACGATCAAATGGCTCATTCAGCCGCATCAGGAGTAGGCAACGCTGTAATAATAGTAGGTTCTAAAACGGGTAGAGATGGCATTCATGGTGCCACTTTTGCTTCAATTGAGCTAAGCGACGCGTCCGAAGAAAAGCGTACAGCGGTGCAAGTTGGGGATCCCTTTCTGGAAAAACTGCTCCTGGAAGCGACTTTGGAGATCATTCATGCAGGCTTGGTTGTGGGTATTCAGGATATGGGAGCAGCGGGTTTAACCTGTTCCAGCTCTGAAATGGCAGGGAAAGGGGAAGTTGGCATCGAGCTTGATGTAGCTCTTGTGCCGCAGCGTGAAACGGGGATGAGTGCTTATGAGATAATGCTTTCCGAATCGCAAGAGCGGATGCTGGTAATCGTAGAGCCTAAAAATGTGCAGCGCGTGCTGGGCATTTTTGCCAAGTGGGAGCTTGATGCTATTCAGATTGGTAAGGTAACAGGGGATAAGCTGTTACGTGTGCTCAATAAGGGGGCACTGGTAGCAGAGATTCCTGCCGAGACGTTAATACTGGGTGGTTCTGCCCCTGTTTATAGCCGGGAAAGCAAAAGACCTAAAATCCTGAATGAGCTGAAGAATTTCGATCTGGAATCTTTGCCAGAACCAACGGACTACAATGCTTGCCTGGAGAAACTGGTAAGCTGTGCCAATCTTTGTAGCCGCAAATCTGTATATCGCCAATATGATCACATGGTGCAAATTGGCAGCGTAATAGAGCCTGGTTCTGATGCAGCGGTTGTGCGCATTCAGGATACCGAGATGGCTATTGCTCTTACCACAGATTGTAACGCAAGGCATTGCTATCTGGATCCTTACCAGGGAACTATGGCCGCAGTGGCGGAAGCGGCAAGAAACGTTGCTTGCAGCGGTGCAAAACCTTTGGCCATTACCAATTGCCTGAACTTTGGTAACCCTTACAAACCGGAAGCGTACTACTTCTTTACGGAAGCTATTCGCGGGATGAGCGATGCGTGCAGTGCTTTTGAGATTCCCGTAACTGGTGGGAATGTATCATTTTACAACGAAAACCCTACCGGAGCGATATACCCCACCCCTGTAATCGGGATGCTGGGTTTGATGCAAGATTACAAGAAAGCTACCACTCAGTATTTCAAGCAAGCTGGCGATATGATTATCCTTTTAGGTACTCTTGCAGGCAAACTTGGTGGCTCCGAATTCCTGAAGCAAGAGTATCAATTGGTAGCAGGAAAGCCGCCTAAGGCGTATTTAAACTATGAAAAACGTTTACAAAGCCTTATCTTTAACCTCATAGACGCCGGATATGTGCAAAGCGCACATGATGTATCGGATGGTGGATTGCTGATGGCTGTGGCAGAATCTTGCTTTACACCGAAGCAGAATTTTGGCGCAGAGCTAGCGTTTTACCATTCACCCCGCCCTTCCTGGGTATATTTTGGCGAGGCTGCAGGCAGGATTTTGATCAGTGCTGATAAAAACAAATTTATGGGTATCAAGGCTTTTGCCTTGGATCATCACGTCCAATACAATGTACTTGGCAGAGTTGTAGCAGCACCAAAGCTGACCGTAAACAACCACATAGAGCTAAATTTAGATGACTTGCACCAAAAGTGGTTGCAGGGCTTATCACTCTGATTAGGAGGAGGAAATGAAAATGGACTTATTCTTTGGTAACTTTTTTTGGGGAATTCTAATTATCCTGTTTGGGATATCGCTGATTCTGAAAGGGTTTGGCATCAATATTCCCTTGGTAAGAGTTTTCTTCGCTATTGTAATCATCATGTTTGGCATTAAAATGCTTGCGGGTGGGAAATCCCATGCTAAACACAGAGAACGCAGTTACAGTAAGGGAAATTCGATGATTTACAGCAGTAACCGCCAAGAATACACAATGGTGTTTTCCAGCGGAACGATCGATCTTAGTGATCTTCCTGCTGATGCGAAAGATCTGGAGATAACGGTGGTATTTGGTTCGGCCACAGTTTTACTCCCTTCGGACTTGCGTTTTGATATCAATAACACATCGGTATTCGGCGCTACAATTTTACCCCAAAAAAACCAGTATGGGATAGGAGAAGGCAGGCAAACGCTAAACCCCGACAGCCCCAATCGCAAAATTGTGATCGAATCCAACGCTGTTTTTGGGCGGCTTGAATATCAGATTGTACCAAGTTCGCGGCCAATGGATAACACAACGGCTCCTACGGATACTACAGCAGCTCCCGGAGATGATTTTTAGCAAGGAATGTTTGGTGTTCATTATTAGGATTTAACAAAGAGAAAAAAAGAAACAACTATGGAAACTGCGTTTTCATTACTGACAATGAAAATTAAGATGATTGTTGGGGCGCATAGCGTGCGCCTAAGGTAAACCTCAAGAATTCATTTTCAGGAAAGCAAGAGTAAAAGAGATGACAAACACAAGAATAAAGATGAGCAGCTTCATTGAAATAGGTAGATTGCCTTATATTTTACCACAGAGAAAAGCAGAGAAAGGCAGAGAAACATTTACAATTCGCCTACTTTATCTCTTTATCTCTTCATCTCTTTTCCTCTTTTACTCTTTTACTCTTTGTAATAGAAATCTTATTGCTTTGGGTCACGCTATCTGTCAAAAATACTACCCCTACAGGACTAATCAATGCATGCTCTTCGTGTAAAGCTTGTTACCTGCACCATCCTGTTATTCCTTACCGGCAGCCTTTTTGCTGAAAAGCTGGGATATGCCCTAAGTGGAGGTGGTGCAAGAGGTTTTGCGCATATTGGAGTGCTGAAGGTGTTGGAAGAAGAAGGCCTTAAGCCCGATTGCATTTCAGGCAGCAGCATCGGCGCAATTATTGGGGGTATGTATGCTATGGGTTTCTCTGCTGAAGAAATCGAAAGCATCTGCTTAAGCGTGGATTGGGCTAATCTTACCCGTGATGAGCATACCCGTAAACAGTTGTATATAGGGCAGAAACGTTGGGCACCTTACGGGAATCTTGTATTGGAGCTAAACGATAAATGGGTGCCCCAGCTTCCCTCAAGTGTGTTTGTGGGAAATCAGATTAATCTGGACTTATTCAAAATCCTTGCTCCGGCCTCACAAGTGAGTGATTTCTCAAAATTACCGATTCCTTTTGCCTGTAATGCCACAAATCTGATCAATGGCGATCCCACCACGTTTACCAAAGGCTCATTAATGCAGGCTTTGCGTGCTTCGATGTCTATTCCAAGCCTGGTAGAGCCTTTCGAAATTGAGGGTGAAATTTATATCGATGGTGGGGTTTCACAGAATCTACCGTTTAATCTTCTCCAAGAGCTTGGTGCAACGAAGATGATAGGTGTGAAAGTAAATTCCAGCCTGAAAAGTAACGAACAGCTGAACAACCTGGTAAATATTCTTGATCAAACCATCAATATCGGAATCACCCGCAATCTCAATGAACAGCTAAGCAATTGTGATCTAATGATAGAACCGAACTTGGAAAATTATTCGGCTAATGATTTTGAGCAGATCAGCGCTATTATCGCTGCAGGTGAACTATCAGCCAGAGCTAATATTAGCGAGATTCGGGCATTCAAAGCCTCTCTGATGAAGCAGAGCGCACTTGCCTCAAACAGTTTTCACAAGAACCTGTTTAGCTTTCGTGTTATTGATATACAAGTAACGGGAAACAAGCATGTTAGCGCTGCCAAGGTGCGTGAATATCTAAACTTGAAGGTAGCTCACACCTATTCCACAGAAGACATTTATGCCGCTTGTCAGGGTGCCTGGAACTCGCAGGTTTTCAGTACGATTTATCCGGTTCTGGAAAAGACGGCAAATGATGATTACGTTTTGCACATACACGTAAGTGAGCTTGATCGTAAACATATTGCGCTCAATTTTACCTATAACAGCGAAGATAAACTGGTTGCTGGAATGGTTTTTGGACTTAACAACTACCTGTTAAAAAACTCTAAGCTACTAACCGAAGTGAAGCTGGGAGGCAAGAACGAACTAAATGTGGACTATGTAAAAAACTTCGGTGAGCAGTGGGGAGCATATTACAGGATTTTTCCCTATATAAACGAAAAAACCATCTACAATTACAGCGATCATCATAAAACCAACAGCGTCAATTCTTTGGAATTGGGTTTTACTTCCGGTGTGGGAATTTTTGCTAAAGATATTGCAACTGCCGAACTGTTTATTTTCAGCGACCAAACCAGATTGTATAATGAGATTTCCGAAACCCCATTACTACCCAAACGAAATGTTATAAGTGGCTTTGGGGTAAAAGCTTATCATGAAAGCCTGGATGATTACATCTTTCCTATGCGCGGGTTTAGGGTTATTAACAAGTTCAATTTCGCCAGAAACGTGGAAATAAGTGATTATATCTATAGCCGCTTTCAAGGCAAGGCTGAGATGTATGTACCTTTATCCAAATGGCTTAGCATGGATGTCTGTCTGGCTTACGGCAGCTATTTTAATTCACCCGATAACAAATATCTGGAGCCTTTCTACTTTGGTGGTGATGGTGGATTTTTAGGCTATTCACGCTATGAAATGAGCGCACCTCACTATCAAATTTCGAGCCTCGGATTTACTTCAACCCCCTGGAAAAGATGGGTGGTAAATGCTGATGTGCAGGCTTTACGCTTTTCCGACAGCGATATCTGGGGGGTGCAAAAAGATTGGGAATATTGCCTGGTGACCGGTATTGGCTACAAAAACACATTTATGCCAATAAGGCTAAACCTCTCAATGAATGAAAAGAAAGATTTCAAAAGCTACCTTAGCGTTGGCTATGATTTTGATATTTTCCATTTCTCGCGTAAGTAGGTTTTATTAGGTTGGAAGGTTTGAAGACGATAGGCGTTGTGCTTTAGCCACCGCTTTTTTTACTTGCCTGATATTGGCAATTCCTAATTTGCATTTTGCGAAAATCAGCTTATACTTAGTCTTCAAGCTGCTTTTTTACCTATCGGTTAGCTGAACGTACTGGCCATGTAGAACATGCCGCGGTTGCAGCTAATAGTAGATGAAAAGCTCTTGAACTAATAATAATACCCAGTGGAGGTAACAATGATACTTAGAACTACGATATTTATGGTGTTTATCTTGCTGATAACATCTTTATTTGCCGGTTGGTATAGCCCTAGTTGGACATACCAAAAAAGTATAACCCTGGATAGAACCAAGGTGGTGAATTCCACTCAAACAAATTTTCCAGTTTTAATAGATGTTACATCCGCACAATTAGTCGGCAATGTCCAAGCTGATGGGGATGATATTTTATTCACCGCTGTGGACGGAACCACTAAGCTTGATCATCAGATTGAGTATTTTAACAATTCTACCGGAAAATTGACAGCATGGGTAAGAATACCAAGTTTGAGCCATCTTACTGATACTGTGATATACCTTTATTATGGCAATGCACTTGCCACCAGCCAACAAAACCCAACTGCTGTTTGGGATGCAGGTTATCGGGCAGTATGGCATTTTGACGATGCAGGCGAAGAAGTGTACAATTCTAAAAGTAATGATTTCCAAGGAACTGCAAATGATGGGGTAAGCTTTGGTGTTACAGGAAAAATAGGTACTGCGGCAAGTTTTGATGGAAGCAGCGGCTATGTGGATTTTGGTGATGTATTGGATATGGGGTATAGTGATAGAACGGCTTCAGTCTGGTTTAAAACTTCCACCAACAGAGGTTCTATCTTTTCCAAGAGTCACATCGGTCCGGGTATGGGGCGCTGGACACTTGTTTATGAAGACGGCTCACTCTATTCTATCTTTCAAGGTATTGAAGGGGCTAATAACTGGCGGCTCGTGCAGTGGACATTCCCTAACTATGCCGATGATGAGTGGCACAATATAACTATCGTTTACGACCGCAGCGCTGATATGACTACCTATGTGGACGGTGTTTCTGGACTGAATGTAGATATTACTAATGGTGTTGCCACCGATATGCAGAGCGATGATTATTTTTATATCGGTAGATACCAAAATAGCGAAGGGACGGCTCCAGCCACAGAGACATCCTGGATTTTCAATGGCCTCATCGACGAAATGAGAATATCCGATACGGTGCGTTCGGCAGATTGGATTGCCACCGAATATAACAATCAAAGCTCCCCCAGCACATTTATCAAAGAAGTTGGGGAAGAAACCTTACCTGTAGAGCTATCTTCCTTTACCGCAATTGCACAGGCTAATTTCCAGGTGAATCTGCAATGGATTACCCAATCTGAAACTAATGTTATGGGTTTTTACATCTTTCGCAATACAATGGCCGATTTTGGCTCAGCTATTCAAGTAAGTAATATGATTCCCGCATCCAACACTTCTCAACAGCAGGTTTATGCATTTACCGATACAGAAGTTAGCGAAGGAACGTATGCCTATTGGCTGCAAAACATAGATTTCAGTGGTCATGTCCAATTCCACGGGCCGGTATTTGCCAATGTTCAGAGCAATAATGGCAATGGTATACCTGATATTCCTTTGTTAAATCGTTTAGGCGATGCCTATCCAAATCCTTTTGAGGGCAGCACTACCATTAAATATGGCTTAGAGAAATCTGCATCGGTTACCATTGATATCTTCAACACCAAGGGTCAATTGGTACGTTCCTACCAAGAGCATAAAGCTATTGGTGGAAACTACACACTTGATTGGGATGCTAAAGATATGCAGGGAAATACTGTAACAAATGGTCTGTATCTCTATAGAATGAAGAGCGGAGTTTTTAGCTCCACCAAGAAAGTAATCGTCCTCAAGTAATGAGAGGCTTAGCCAGTGAAATAGGGCAGTTAAGAGTTAAGAGTTAAGAGTTAAAAGTTAAAAGTTAAGAGTTAAGAGTTAAGAGTTAAAAGTTAAGAGTTAAGAGTTAAGAGTTAAGCTGTGCTAATTGTGGAAGTTGAGGGTTGGAACACTGGATTTATCCAGTCGGTTTACCAGGATTTATCCTGGAGGGACGAATGCTATACAGACACATGAATGTGCAGAACCGACCGGATAATGAGCTTGTGTGAAAACGCTTGTCATTCCGCGTAGGCGGGAATGACAGAAGGTTTTGCAGTTTTCGCACAAGCTCTAAATCCGGTGTTCCACACCCCAACATTCCAACACTCCAACACCCCATCACTCCATCACCCCAGCAACCCATCACCCCAACACTCCCTATGCTTGTTGGTGCAGAAAGCACAATGTTTTAGGGTAAAGAATAAAACCACATATACATGAGATTTATCTTGACGGAATTATGTAGATTACATTTTCATGGTTTGTAATCAAAAGCTAAAAGCAAGGATGGAGGAAAAAATGTGCATAGGCAGTAATTACTTTTTAATCACCGATATCGGTAGCACGACCACAAAGGCGTTGCTTATCGATAATCGCTCAGACAAACCGGTTATTTTGGGTATATCCCATGCCGAAACAACCGTGGAAGCGCCTCTGAATGATGTTCGGTTCGGAGTGCATAAAGCTGTTAAAAACCTTCAGGATATGCTAATTATTCCGCTTATCTTGCCTTCAGCCAAAACTAATGAGCTATCCTTTCCAGAAAATATCAGCTATTTAAGTACCAGTAGCGCCGGCGGTGGCTTGCAGATTCTGGTGATAGGTTTAACCTTGTTCGATAGCGCCGCCAGTGCGCGTCGTGCAGCTTTTGGAGCGGGTGGAATTATCTTGGATGTATTTGCCATCGATGATAAACGCAGCTCTGCCGACCAAATGCTTGCCATGCGCAATTTGCATCCGGATATGATATTATTGTGTGGAGGCACCGATGGAGGTGCGCTTTCAGGAGTGCTAAGGCTGGCTGAAATTCTGCGGATTGCGCGTCCCTTGCCCAAGTATGCCACCCACGAAAAGATACCCGCTATCTACGCTGGTAACAAAGAAGCCCAGGATATGGTGAAACGTATAATCTCCACCGATTTTGATCTGGTAGTGTTGCCAAACCTGCGTCCCACTTTGCAAGAAGAAAACCTGAAACCTACTCAGGATATGATTCAAAAACTTTTCATGGAAAACGTAATGGAACGCGCTCCCGGATATGCCGAGCTGAAAAGCAAGGTACATACCGAAATCCTACCCACGCCTATGGGTGTGCTAAAAAGCCTGATAAGCGCTACAGAAGATGATAAACGCTCGTTTTTTGCCTTTGATATCGGTGGTGCCACTACTGACGTGTTTTCCTATATTACAGGCCACTATCAACGTACCGTAAGTGCCAATTTGGGTATGAGTTACAGCGCTTTAAATGTTATGGGTGAAGCAGGTGTGGAAAACCTTCTGGCGTATCTTCCCAAGCAATTCAAAGAAGAGCAGGTGCGTAATTACATCGGTAACAAAACCTTGTATCCCACCTATAATCCCACACATACATGGGAGCTGCAGATAGAACATGCCCTGGCTAAACAGGCCATCCGCCTTGCTTTGGTGCAACATCAACAAATGCACTACAATACGCAGAAAATGGGTTTTCTGGAAGCGCTAAAATCCAGCGATATCGATGCTTATGAAGCGAAGTTTGAGTATCAGGTTGTCGAGGACAGCTACTATTTTTATCCCAGCGATATTGATGTAGTTATCGGGGCTGGAGGTTTGTTTGCTCATGCCCAAAATCACAATCAGTGCGTGGCGATACTTATTGATAGTTTTAATGCTCATGGCATCACTGAAATCTGGATGGATAAGGATTTTATTACTCCTCACATGGGTGTTCTGGGCAGTATATATCCCAAATTGTCTAAACGCTTGCTTACCGATTCATGCATGGAAAAACTGGCTCTGCATATCCGTCCGCATTTTAATAGCAAAATCAAAAAAGCCATTTTGAAAATCACATATACAGAGGATGGGGCAAGCAAACACCTGGAAGTAATGCCAGAAAGTTTTATCTATTTACCCGGAAACAAAAAGCGGTTGTTAGAGATTCAACCCATAGGCAAATGCATACTTGGGCACAGTGATAAGCCTGTAAGCCTGGAGACAGAACTACCGGTTATTATTGACACACGCACAAGTACAGCTACATACAACGATCAAGTGATAAATGAACTTAAGCTTTATAACGCCTTTGAAGCTGGTGATTTTGATGAACTTAGCTCATTCCATAACAATGTCCAAGCACTTGCCGACGAATTTGTAAAAGTAGTATCCTTGCCCTACAAGGGAGATATTTATTTTGAAGTGGGTGATCTTGTTCAGCCTGATGATATCGTAGCCTGTAATCAGTTCAACACACCGCGCTTATTCATAGTGAATCCCTACCAATATATCGAGCACCTTACAGAAGATTTGATAAGAAATACGCTTCTGGTAAACCCAGGAGATAAGGTAGAGTTTGATGATAATCTGCGGCAACTATCAGAAAAACCTAAGGGTGGATACTACAATCAGAATTTCGCCTCTCCTATCAGGGGTAAGCTGGAGTTCGTTGATTATAGCACTGGCAGCTTGGTGTTTTCCGAGATTCAGGATTACAGCCCCAAGCCAGTGCATGTTGATTTAGCAAGTAAACTGATGTGCCCCCCGAAAATGGTTAGCAGGTATCTGAAGAAAAAAGAAGGGGATTACGTGTATCACGGCGACCTGCTTGCACAAAGACTGGAATCGAATGTGGGAGCGGAACCCAGCTTTGTGCATGCGCCTTCCACGGGTAATATTGTGAGTATCGATCGGAAGAGCGGAATTCTAACCATCCAGTACAAGGTTGATCCGCACAATTTCTTTGCTCATGTGCAGGGAAAGGTGATTGAGGTGCAGCCCGAGACTTCGCTGGCGATTTCCTATAAAGGCACTAGGCTGGAAGGGAAATTAGGAGTGGGAAATCGCTGTCATGGTGAGTTTGTGTACGTGAAAGAGCAATTGGGGCTTGAAGGTGCAAACTTGCAAGGTAAAGTGCTGGGGATAAACTTCATACCGGATAATAAACTGCTGCTAAAACTTGCGAACGAGGGCGTGAAAGGCGTGGTTTGCCCCGGAATAAAGCAGGAACAACTGGTAAAATATCTGAAAAGCGAACTGGGAGTAATAAACACCGGCAATGAAATATTACCGTTATGTTTGATAATCAGCGAAGCTTTTGGGGCAGAAAGCCTAAATGTTGCATTCCAAAGTGCATTTATGCAGTTTAGCGGGAAATTATGCCATCTGGAGCCGCATACCCGCATCCGGGCTGGAGTGGCAAGACCATATATCTGCTTCAGCTAAGTACTTAAACCCAAAATGAGAACTAAAACTACTGGGATCACATAAGTTTATTTAACAAAGAGTAAAAGAGGAAAAGAGAAAAAGAGAAATGCTGAAGTGGGGATTGATTTGCAAATAAGATACTGGACACTATGGTGTTAGATTTTTTAACCACAGAGAAAAGCGGAGAGAAGCGGAGAAGAACAGAGAAACATCCATGAAAACTGCGTTTTCGCCACTGATAATGAAAATTTACCCATATACTTAGTAGGGGCTTTTTTGCGCTCGCCCAAGGTAACCGACAGTTCATTTTCATGTAAAAAAAGATTAAACAAAGAGTAAAGGAGTA
>JAVEUB010000332.1:0-2846 GCA_034005785.1 Cloacimonas sp. (SeqCode)
TTGTGTCATCCCTAATGGGATTCATCAGGGCTGGATTCCCGCCTCCGCGGGAATGACAGAAGGTTTTGCAGTTTTCGCACAAGCTCCTCCGCAGGAATGACAAAAGAGATATTTAACAAACATTAGGGTCACTTTCTGCAGCTTCGTCATCCGTGAGGAAAAGCTCTGCTTCTATCAGTTGAATCAGGATATGGATGATGATTCCGTGGATTTCTTGGATACGGGCAGTATCGTTCGAAGGTACAAATATCTGAAAATCACATTTATCTTTCAGCAATCCGCCATCTTTGCCCAAAAGCGCGCAGGTAAAGCAATCTCTGGCTTGTCCTGCTTCCAGGGCTTTGATCACGTTGGCAGAGTTGCCACTGGTGGAAATCCCTACCAGTATATCTCCGGGCTGTGCATAAGCTTCTACTGCGCGGGAAAACACGCTGTCATAGCCATAATCGTTTGCCACGCAAGATAAATGCCCTACATCGCTGATGGCTATAGCAGGAAGGGCAGCACGATCTTTATGAAAGCGTCCGGTAAGCTCTTCGGCAAAGTGCATGGCGTCGCACATACTGCCGCCATTACCAAACACGATCAGCTTGTTTTTGTGGCTATACACAGAGGCGATCTGATGTGCTATCATTTCCAATTCCAGCAAATTAGCTGGTTCAGCACAAAAAGCTGTTAGCAGATTCTGTGCTTGATTCAGCGATTCAGAGATAATGCGTTTCACGTAATCTCCACACCTTACAGGTTTTCTTTCACCTTGATCTTGGTTTTCAGTTCGGCTTCTTCAATTTCGTCTATTTCCTTCAAGGTTTGGTTTATCAGGCGAACCCTATCTTTGTAAGGAATAAATGCGCTTTTGAAGCCATTCAGAATAACGTATTTAACGGTTGGATAATCCAGCCCCAGCTCGTTAATTGCCAGCATGTATTCATCGGTAACGGTGGTATCGCTAATAGTGCGGTTATCTGTATTGATAGTTACGCGTAAGCCGTAATCGATATAGAAATCAATGGGATGGCTGCGGATATCGGCAACTGCTTTCGTGTGGAAATTGCTTTTGATGCAGATTTCCAGAGGGATACGATGATCGTTCACATAATTCAGCAAATCGCCATCTTCCACCAGCCTGGTGCCATGCCCGATACGGTGTGTACCGCAATAGTGCAAAGCCTGGTGAATGCTTTCGGGACCGTAGGCTTCACCGGCGTGGATGGTGATGTTCAGGTTATTTTTTAAAGCCAGGTCGAAGGCATCTTTATGGTCTTTGGCAGGATGATTATATTCTCCTCCAGCCAGATCAAAACCGATAACTCCCTTGTTTTTGAAGGCGATGGCTAATTCCGCAAGTTTCAGCGAAGTGGTGGGATCCATGTTGCGAATACCGCAGATGATTACCCCTGTTTTAATCGCGAAATCGCGTTCGGCATGCTTTAGTCCATCAATAACGGCTTGTGAGATTTCGGTAAGCTTCAGCCCATTACCTGTATGCAAAATAGGGGAATAGCGCACTTCCATATAGCGCACGTTTTCGGCTGCAGCATCTTCGGCAAGCTCGTAGGCTGCACGTTTAAGGCCTTCTTTATCCTGCAACACCAGATTCACGATATGAAAACCGCGCAGGTAATCTTCCAAACTCTCTGTTTTATCGGTACACACGATCAGATTCCGCAATTCCACGGGATCCAAGGTGGGCAATTTGATGTTGTTTTTCTTGGCTAAATCGATTATAGTCTCAATGCGGACGCTGCCATCCAGATGCACATGCAAATCGGTCTTCGGCAGCTTCTGGATAAGGGCTTTCGTCATTTTAATCTTCATTTTTATTCCCTTCTTTTCACTTTCGTAACAATTTACGCGTTAGTTGGCTTTATGTCAAGAGAGAACTTGCAGTTAGAGCGCTTAATGCCGAATTTCAAGCTTGTGCAAAGCGCAGCCAGCTAATCTCTTTTCCTCTTTTGCTCTTTTTCTCTTTGTGAAAAATAGCAGGGAAGAAATGAGGTGACAGGTGTCAGGTTACAGGTGTCAGGTGTCAGGTGTCAGGTTACAGGTGTCAGGTGACAGGTGACAGGTGACAGGTGACGGGTGACAGGTGACGGGTGACTGAATCCTTCATTCCAGTGGAGACTGGATTACAGCCTTTCTCGTTTCCCGCAGATTTCCGCTGATAAAAAGCGCAGATTAGCGCAGAAGTGTAAATCCAGACTTGTTATTCCCTGGAGGAGGCTGTGTGAAAACTGCAAAACCTTCTGTCATACCCGCGGAGGAGCTTGTGCGAAAACTCCAAAACCTTCTGTCATACCCGCGGAGGAGCTTGTGCGAAAACTCCAAAACCTTCTGTCATACCCGCGGAGGCGGGTATCCAGCCCGGGAGAATCCCATTAGGGATGAAACCATTATCACATTGCAATTTAAACATATATATGCCGTTCTTACAGAACTTAGAAATGGGCTGGATTCCTGCCTCCGCAGGTATGACAAAACGTTTTTGCACAAGCTACTACGCAGGAATGACAAGCGTTTTCACACAAGCTCGAAAGTGGAAATCCACCCTTCATAATTTTTTATCAACCACCGAATACACTGAAAGCACCAAAATATAGGGTTTATTAAGGCTGGATACCCCACTCCGTGGGTATAACGGAAAGTTTGTTCTGTGTTTATATTATCCAATCTGCGCTAATCCCGTAAATCAGCGTCATCTGCGGTCTGTTTTTTTTAGCCTCATCCCTGCTCTTATTGGCTTAGCATTGGCTTAGCATTGTCCATCCCATCCACAATGCATAGCCAATGCTAAGCCAATGCAAGCAAGAGAAAAACTGTTTGATCAGCAGATATACAAAAAAACC
>JAVEUB010000059.1:0-11516 GCA_034005785.1 Cloacimonas sp. (SeqCode)
CCAGCCAAGAGAGCCTTAATACGCTAAATTTGGAACTGGAAAGGCGGGTGGAAACGGAAGTTGCCATCCGACGGCAACAGGAACAAAAAGCATTACGACAGTCCAGATTGGCGATACTTGGCGAATTAGCCGCGGGAATTGCCCATGAGCTAAACCAGCCAATGCAAACCCTATCGCTTACGCTGGAAAATATCATGTTGGCGATTCAGGATAAGCAGCTTAGCGGTGAGTATTTAGAACAAAAGATGAATTACCTGTTCGCCGATATATCCCGAATGCAGGATGTTATTGAACACATTCGCTGTTTTTCGCGGCAATCAGAAGACGCTGGACAAAGCAATTTTGATCTGAACCAGAGTATTAGCAATGCAGTTGGTATGCTGCGGGATAGGTTTGTACAGAAGGGTGTGAAGATAATCCTGAAGCTGGAAGATGGCATTGCCCACGTGAGCGGCAATCAATATAAGTTCGAGCATGTAATCCTGAACCTGTTAACCAATGCCCGCGATGCAATTGGCGAAAGAAAAGAAACCGACAAACAACTTCGGGGAGAGATAGAGATTGTTACTAAGCGTGAGGAAAAACAAACGATAGTAACCGTTAAAGACAATGGCTGCGGCATACCATTAGAACAACAAGACAAGGTTTTCGATATCTTTTACACCACCAAAAGCCTGGAAAAAGGGACTGGGCTGGGCTTATCAATTTCTGCGGGTATTGTTAAGGGGATGAGTGGCACGCTTAGTATCGATTCTACCCCAGATGTAGGCACAATTATCACAATTTGCATCCCATCCCAAATATGTGAAAATGGCGAAGGAGCTATTGATGGATTTGAAAGTACTAATTCTTGATGATGAACAGCGTATAATACATGAGTTGAGTGAGTTTTTGCTACGTAAAGGCTTTCAGGTTAAGGCAGTTAACACACCTTCGCTGGCGTTCCAAACATTGGATAGTGAAGCGTTCGATGTGCTTATCCTTGATGTGCGTTTACCGGAAATGGATGGCTTAGATGTGTTGAAGAGAGTGAAAGCAGATTATCCTTCGCTGGAAGTTATCATGATTTCCGGTCATGGAGATATGGAAACCGTGATCGAAGCCTTAAGATGCGGTGCCAGTGATTATTTAAAAAAACCCTTTAGACAAACCGAGCTGATGATTGCTATTGAGCGGACTGCAAAATTCATTAACCTGCAACGCAACCTAAATCAGCTATCCAACGAAAATTCGCTTATTACCAAAGAGCTGGAACGACGGGTGGAAAAAAACTTCATTGGTGAGAGTAAAGTAATCAGAAAGCTGCTGGCTGAAACCATCCACATCGCTGCATTTGCAGATACACCTATCATTATTCATGGTGAAAGCGGTACGGGTAAAGAGATTATTGCCCGCATTATCCACTATGCAAGCCCACGTAAGGATAAGAAGTTCTGCCCTATCAATTGTGCTGCCATGCCGGAAAGCCTAATGGAGAGCGAATTCTTTGGCTATAAAAAAGGCACTTTCACGGGTGCGCTGCAAGATAAAAAAGGCTTGCTGGAGCTAAGTGCTGGCGGCACTATCTTTCTGGATGAAATTGCCGATATGCCTCTTGCTCTGCAATCTAAACTCTTACGGGTGCTGGAAGAGAAGAAGATAATGAAGATTGGCACAAACCAGGAGGTGGCGGTTGATGTTCGTTTTATCGCAGCTACAAATAAGGATTTATCCAGCTTGATAAGGGAAGATAAATTCCGCAGTGACTTGTTCTATCGCCTTTCAGCATATCAACTTACAATTCCTCCACTTAGGGAACGAACCGAAGATATTGAACCTCTGATAACTTACTTTGTGGGTATGTTTTGCCAGAGAAACGGCATTCCCGTTCCTCAGCTTGATCCCATGCTGCTGAAGGATATAGCAAGTTATGCGTTTCCTGGTAATGTGCGGGAGCTGAAAAACCTGGTGGAACGGGCATTGATTATTAACCGCACGGGCACTTTAGGGATTGATGATTTCTCTATGTGTGTAGCAGAGGATAGCCCCATAGAATCTAAACTTGACCAGATGCAAGCTGAACAGATTAAGAAAGCACTGATAGACACGGACAACAACCAAACTAAGGCAGCAAAGCTATTAGGCATCTCCCGCTTTTCCTTAATCCGCAAAATCCACAAGTATGGCATAGTATAGCGGCATCACCAATTGTGCTATATCTGCACAAGTTTTAAGCACACATGTGCGAAATAGCACAGTGTTTACCATCTTAGCGAAAGGAAAACAAGAATAAAAGCTACTTCATACCCTGTGCTATGTTACTCATAGCGCAGCAGTTATAGCCTCGGAATAATAATACTCCCCGCAAATCCTGGGATTGGCTCTCCCCTTGCTCTATAAATAGGCATAATTTAATCAAGGAGTTTATCATGAAACGAATTGCATTGCTTTTAGTGTTGTGGGGGTTACTAACTATTTTAAGTGCGCAGTTATTAACGCAAGGTTTTGAAGGGGAATGGCCTCCGGCGGGATGGCTAATCTTTAATGCCGGTACTGGTAATGTCTGGACACAAATGACTTCTGATACCGAATGCTATGAAGGAACACATTGCATGGTTTATCAGTATCACAATTCTCAAGCAGCTAATACATGGGCTTTTTCGGCGGGTATCCCTATGATTGAGGGGCGCACTTACCGAGTGGAATTTGAACAAATAGTGCTAAACAGCTCTTATCCAGAATATATGAAACTGACTATCGGTACAGCGCAAACAGTTGCTACCCAAACAACCACACTTTTGGACTATCCTTTACCGGGGCTTACTAACAATACATATATAAACAGGATTGCTCCCGAGTACGTATGTCCAGCAACGGGTATCTATTACATCGGATTTAAGTGCTATTCAAAAAGGGACATGTATTTTCTGTGTATAGACGACGTAAAGGTTTACGAAACAATTCCTAATGCTGTTCCTGATGAGGCAAATTGTGTAGCTCCTGCTAATGAACAGACGAACGTGATGGTAGATGCTCCCTTAAAATGGTCTCCGAGATCTGGGAATGTAGATAGCTACCGCTTGTTTTTGGGCACAGATTATCCGCCCACTAACGTTATTAACTTCCAGTACACCGAGAATGAAACTTACCAGCCGCCTACCCTTGAGTATAACACGACCTATTATTGGCAAGTAAAGCCGCAAAACGAGATTGGCTTAGCTGAGAATTGCCCCATCTGGAGTTTCACAACTGGGGCTAATCCCACCATTAGCAGTTTCCCATATTCTGAAAGTTTCGACGCTTTCATCCCTTCTTATGGATGGCACAGCGCACCTGTAAATGGAACATGGAACTGGATGTATAAAACTGAAACGATTTATTCCCCAAACTACCCTGCACATTCTGGGGCAGGCATGGCGTGTTATGACGTAAGTGAATCTTCGACTGGCAATTCTGCTATGCTGGTTTCGCCACCCATAACGGCGGATCCGGATGGCTATACATACAGTCTTTCGCTTTGGATGATACGGGAATTAGTGAATGCCGGTACTACAGATCGTATCAATCTGTATTATGCTACTCAACCTAACTTGAATAACTCTCCCACCCTGCTGCAAACGTTTCATCGCTCTGTTTACTTGGATCCAAGTTGCGAACAAATTGCAGGATGGCACGAGCTAACTCAGGGCAATCTTCCTTTTTTACCCGGAACTCAAAACTATATCATCATCGAAGCTGTTGATGGGGGAGGCAGTAGCATCTATGTGGATGATCTCACCATACTCTGTGCTTCTCGTCCCAGTATATCTGTGTATCCTTACAGCATAGATTTCGCTACCTTCTTACCGGCAGATTGGTATCTGGATGGTGTTGGCTCTGCAAACTGGAGCCAGAACAACGTAGCAAATGCGTGGGGTACGGCTCCTGAAGCAAAGCTGAGCTATACTCCGCAGTTCATTGGCACCAGCAGAATGGTTAGCCCCCTCCTCAATACAAGTAGTATAAGTTCTTTACAGCTAAGCTTCAGAACCAAATATGATCATTACTCCGGTGCTTTTGAAATCGGCGTTGCCACCCGCCATGCATTTGGCGAGTGGCACACCGTATGGTCTCGTGCGAATTCCAGTTTGATGCCCACGCAGATATTTTTGACGATAGAGAATGAAGACATTGGCGAAACTAATACGCAAGTTTGCTTCTATGCATCCGGCGATTCCTACAATATAAATAATTGGTATTTGGATGATTTCCTCTTCGATAGTGGAGATTTGCAGCCTCCGGAGAATGTGCAATTATCCCTTGGGGTAGATGGCTTGTTGTTAGAGTGGGATGGCGTAAGCGGAGCAACAGGATACAATGTGTGGAGCAGCGAAACCCCCGATGCAGCCTTTGATCCTGAGGCTCAGATAAATTGGCAAAAGCTTAATATCGAGCCACTTATCTCAGCTTCAATGGTGATTCAGCCGCTGCCAAGCACACAGTTTTACCGAGTTACGGCATGTAAGTAGAAACTATTCCCCCTACTAAAACTAAGGCAATGCCTGCAACTGGCAGAGGGTGCATATCCTCTGCCTTTGTTTACTTAGTAAAAAACACCCCTGCTTGTATTACGCCACCAATATGCCCTCATTACGGGTTTCACGCCTAATGATGGCATATTGGTGGCGCAATGCGAGCAAGCACCGAAATATTTTACACCAAGCTGGGTGATGGGGCATTATTTATGCTCTGAATTGACATAAAAAACGCATAACCACATTATTTAGAAAATAACTTTGCTTCGCAATAAGCTGTTATTCATCTACTTACATGAGAGTATGGGATTATATCCGCACAAATGTAAAATAAATCCTCGATTTTTTGGAAATTGCCGTAATCCCCGTGGAGAGGGGAATCCAGCCCTGATAAAAACCAACGGGATGCCACTATAGAGCATTACAAAATAAATTACAAAGAGTAAAAGAGAGAAAGAGGGGGGACAGGTAACAGGGAGTCAGGGGTACTACACAACGGAGTTCCCTTGTTTTGCTGCGAAGATCGTTGCAGCTTCAGCAGATGTTTTTTTTTACCACAGAGAAAAGCGGAGAAAAGCGGAGAAACATCCATGAAAACTGCGTTTTCGCCACTGACCATGAAAATTTACCCATATAATTGTAGGGGCTTTTTTGCGCTCGCCCAAGGTAGCCGAATATTCATTTTCAGGTAAAACAAAGAGGAAAAGAGGAAAAGAGGAAAAGAGGAAAAGAGAAATGCTGAAGTGGGGTTTGATTTGTAAATAAGATACTGGACACTATGGAGTTATATTTTTTAACCACAGAGAAAAGCAGAGAAAAGCAGAGAAAAGCAGAGAAACATCCATGAAAACTGCGTTTTCGCCACTGATCATGAAAATTAACCCATATATTTGTAGGGGCTTTTTTGCGCTTGCCCAAGGTAGCCGAATACTCATTTTCAGGTAAAGGCAAAAAAAAAGAGGAGAAAAGCAGAGAAAAAAGTAGAGGTGAAAAAGACACAACAGAGTAACAAAGATACAAAAGCAGCGCAATCCGACCCATCACATTCCCCCGCGCAGCTTAACTCTTACCTCTTAACTACATAACTATTCAGCAATTAGCGCAGCTCTCACTGCCGAAGGCTCTCACTTTGCAAATCTCACTGCCGAAGGCTCTCACTACCGAAAGCTCTCACTTTGCAAATCTCACTGCCGAAGGCTCTCACTTACGAAGCTCTCACTTGCGAAGCTCTCACTTGCCCTGCCTCCGCAGGAATGACAATGATAGAACGGAGATAAAGGGAAAAATGGGGGAATGCCTGAGAACAAAAATATTGACAATATTTAAGCCTGCGTTATTATGAACATAGTCCTAACTTGATTTGATTAAAAAAAGTCAAACCAAGGTCAGGGCTACAAAAATATTGCAGAAGATGGGAACTAAAAGAATGTATATCAAGCGCTTAGGCTACCCATTATTCATGTTCAGTTAGAGTGGGTATCTACTTAAAATACAACACTGTGTTATCCAAACTGCTTTGGAACGTCTCGAAATTTTGACGGATTCAACGTATTGTGTTGGTCAGATCTTATTGTGGGAGTTTATCTTGACGAAAGTAAATGGTATAAACGAGTTATTGTTTTAACTTGAACAGGGAGCAATATACGATGAAAAAATGGTTGATGTTTGTAATAGCCGGATGTCTGATTTTTGGTATCCTGCATGGGGAAATGGAGTTAACGCCGGAGCAACAGGCTGCTGTGGATTCAGTTAACTTGCAGCTTTTTAAAGCTGAACAAGCTCAATTTTACGAAACCCTTCCCAAAGCCAACAAAGGCGACCCAGCAGCACTATACCAAATCGGTTCCTATTACGTTTTCGGTTACGGCGTGGAAAAAGATACCGAAAAAGGCTACGCTCTGGTGCAACAAGCTGCCGAAAAGGGCTATGCAGATGCTCAGAACATGATAGGTGACCATTGCGGAGAAACCTCTGAGACTTATGATTATACTGAAGCCCTGTCCTGGTGGCGCAAAGCAGCAGCACAGGGTCAATGCAACGCTCAGTACAGCATCGGGCAACTTTATGAACAGGGTATAAGTGTGCCCCAAAGTGACTCACTTGCTGTGTACTGGTTTCGCAAAGCAGCCGAGCAGGGCCTTGGTGATGCACTTTTTGCGGTAAGCAGCGCCTACAATAACGGCAAAGGAGTAGCTCAGGATTATCAAGAAGCTCTTTTTTGGATTCTCCTGGCATTCCCGGAAAGCTGGGATGCAGGATATGACAGCATCGAAATCATTGCCGACCAGTTAACTGCAACCGAACGTAAAGCAGTGGAAACCCGCGCCAAAAAGTGGCTTGCCAAACATAAAAAGTAACTGGAAGATCAATAAGGAGTCTAAATGTGGTTACTCATTGCCGTTCTGCACAACCTTAGTCCCAAACCTTGCGGAACCAGATATGGGCTGCTGTTACTTCTATAAAAAACGCTGCAGCGGAAGAATGGTGAATCCCAGGCTCCACTCCGCATGATGCGATAGGAACCGTTTAGCGGACCATGGGGGTTGTATTGAGCAGAACTGGGGTAGTTGCCATACCAATCCCAGCACCATTCATACACATTGCCGCTCATGTCATACAAGCCAAGGCTATTGGGAGCTTTTTGACCCACTTCATGGGATGAATTTACCGGGTTTGCCATGCACCAGGCAACAGTACCATAGCTATGAGACCCGCTGTAAATATAATCCGGATTCATGGTTGCTCCTCTGGCAGCATACTCCCATTCGGCTTCGGAGGGTAGGCGATAACCACTGGCATTCCAATCGCAAACAGCAGCATTCCAGTCTGGATTGCTAATAAGGGGAACGTTGCCCCAAACATTTGGATTGGTGGTTCCGGAAATACTGTAAACCGGGGTGTAGCCATCACGGATGCTTAAGACATTGCAAAACTTGATAGCTGCGTACCAGCTAAGACCATAAACGGGATAATAGGTGCCTTCGCCATAACTGGAATCGGGAATTGAGCCGATAAGAGCCTGATATTGGCTTTGTAAAAGTTCGTATTTGCCAAGGTAAAAGGAATTTAGGTGAATAGTGTGGGTGGGATATTGGTCGTTGTTATAGCCTTCACCCCTGGTATCACCCATGGTAACGGAACCTGCGGGGATCAGCAGCATCTCCAAAGGAGGCGTGAGGTCTATGCTGTACAAAGCGTAAAATGCCTGGCTGGGTAGGCAATCTGTTTTATAGGCACGTGCCCCCAGAATGGTAGTTTCGGAGATCATTAAAGGTGCTGTGTAGATGGTTGAATTTTCGTTTGGTGCAGAGCCGTCTGTGGTGTATCTGATGGTGGCTTCTTCGGTTTCACAAAGGATGCTAACGCTTTGCACCCCGTTGTAACTTCCCTCCAAGAGGTCAAAGGAAGGGGTGCTTACGGTTTCCAGGTTTATTGCATAAATGCCGCTAACCACTGCACTGGATACATATCCTTCTTTAAATGCTTTCATTTTAACCGTGCATGACGCAACGAGAATGAAAGGCTCGATGTATAAAAGTGATTCTTGATCTGGATCATCTCCATCTATGCTATAGTAAATTGATGCACCAGAAGTAGCGCAACTAATGGTAATTAGCTGTGGAACGCTGAAAGAGCCGGCACCAGGCTGTATTTCCGGATTAGCAACGGTTAGTATCTCAGGATTGGTTGGTTTGCTGCAACTAAGGCACATCAGCATGGCGATAAGCCCTATGGTTACGAGTACTATGCTGTTTTTCACATCTTTCCCCTCTGGCAAAAAGTTAAGCCTCAAATGTTGGCGAAAACTCCAACTCACATGTCTACCTGTACTACAAAAACGTGTCTCTATGTATTATTTACATACAGCATCTGCTCAAAGCCGATGGTGTATAACCAAAACAAGCAATTGAATAACAATTAAAGATCAGATATCCTGTCAAGAATTATTATTTTTTGCAGGCATCCCCTCAGTTTGAGACTGTTCAAATTTATTAACCATATTAGGCCGTTTTGGCTAATATTTTTGAAAAAAACAGCTCGATATCTCACTATTTATGGTCAAGCCTTGGAGAGTCCCATCGGGACGCTGTTTCAGATAGATAATCATCACCCAATGCACACTATAGTCTCTTCGGGACGCCATTTCAGATGGGTTCGGGTATCCAATATGCCGTCCCGGGACTAGAGGCTGTCTCTGCGTATTGTTTGCTATCTGAAATACCGTTCCGGGACTTTAGCGGATATTTTAAAAGTAAATTCCGTGTGAAAGCATTGATTGAGATCCTTCGCCCACTTTTTTTATAGAAAAAATATGCTAAGCTGTTGGAAAACAATCTATTCTTATTGAACAGTCTCCATTAATTAAGATGATAGGAGTAGCGCTTTAGCCACCGTACATGTTGTTTCTCTCTTTTTTTTACTAATTATTCACTAAAATCTTGGCGTTTATTGCCATTCTTTCGCCCCTGCATCAAAGCCTTAATCACATCTTAATCAAGCCTTAATCAAGCGTTAATAATTAAGGCTTGATTAAGGCTTGATGGTCACCTGATTAAGAGTCCGTAGCAAGGTGGAAATAGGGTGGAAAGAGCAAAAAAAAGAGCTAAAAGAGCTAAAAAACTGCAAAACCTTCTGTCATTCCCGCGGAGGCGGGAATCCAGCCCTGGTGAGTTCCGTTAGGGATGACACAGATAAAGCATTGCAGTATAGACATCTATCTGCCGTTCTTACAGAACTTATAAATGGGCTGGATTCCTGCCTCCGCAGGAATGATAAAACGTTTTCGCACAAGCTCATCCGAGAGAATGACAGGAGTTACTTTTCTGAAAGTCCTTCTCAAAGCCAAGCCTTGCCTGAACCTCTGCACAAAGATCATAGAGCCTGGGAGCCACAAACTTATCCAGTAATACTGCATTGGATAGCATATGCTCGGTGAATCACAACGTCGTCTTCAGCGCAATTTCTAAGGACAGCTAAACGCGCTGCGGCTGCTTTGAGATCCTCACCAATAATCCCTTTGTCCACATATTCTTGCAAAATATTGCTTTCACTTTCAGCAAGCATTTCAGCTGTGCGGGAGGGGAATGGGCAGGCAGTTATGGGCAAATTGTGGATCAGCCTTAGTGCTGCGCCAAATACTTCCGCTAAACGAGCAGGATATTACAAATAACTATCCGCAATACCATCTTCGCCTTCTAAGGCTTCGGAAAGCAGGTAATCACAGCCATTTTCACTTATATATGCCAAAATTGCCGGAGCCAGCTGGTGAATATGCATAAAGCGCGTCATTTTCATCTCGCGCATTAGCATGCCCTGTTTACTTACCTTCAGGTAAGCTCTCTGGGCACCATCAAGATATAGTGTTTGTGCTTCAGCGGAACAACTGCTGTCATACAGCTTTGCTTTGCTCAGATATGGCCTTAAAGCGGCAGGAAAGGAATCGGAAACGAGGGTAATCTCTGTTTTCTTCAACCTGATTGATTAAACCTCAAACAATCCCACTAAACAGCAACACCCCTCCGCCATAAGAGCAGAGGTTGCATGCTAATGAAAGGAACAATGCAGTTTTGAAAGGAATGCGGAAAACTTTGCCATATACAAAAGCTTCAACTCCGATGGCGAAAAGCTCAGTAACCAACAAATTGATAAGGTAAATCCTGATAAACAGGGGAAAAACCCACCAGTTGATTGTAATTGTGAAACCAGTGGCAAGTCCGCAGGTAAGAAAGATACATAAAATCTGTTTTAAGCCTGAAGCAGGTAGCATGGTTAAGGGCTTGAACAACAAAAGCAGCACAAGAAACTCGATGACTATGGAAAACATAAGTGCTACAATGAACAAATTGCTGTCCACATCAGGCTTCAAGGACTCCATCATCTTAACTATAAAACGGGGTTTGGGGATGTCAAAAGTAATTTTTATGCTTGGGTCTAAGGTGGCATAGAATTTATCGGCAGAGCCTTGTTCCTCCCCTAATAATACCACATGATGATCTCGAAGTGTTTTGGCGTAGGCTACCAGAGTGTCACTTAGCGGAACAAATCTCTTTATAGGATGTGCCACAATTTCAGAAAAGCTACGGCGCTGTGTCCCCAAGTTTAGGGTTGCCATGAATTTCCTTAAGTTATCGAAATCCCCCATAGCAATAACTGCTACTTTGTCTATTCGGTAAACCCTTCTAATTAGAGATAATCTGAATCTGGGGTCTGCATCACTGGCTTCAGAAGCAAGTTTTATAACCTGGTAATAGCTATCAATTTGGTGGAATCCTCTAATTGAAAAATCATCAAATTCTTGCCAATCCAGCGTCTTATCAACAGATGGATCCTTGCTCGTAAAAGGCTCTCCCAATCCTGATGCGCTCAGATTATACTTTTTATTTTCTTCCAGGGTGCGAAGCTGCTTATCCCAAGAGATTAAGTCTATGCCTATACTACCATCAATTATTAGGTTATTTGAAGTGATTTTTTGGCAGCTTAGGGAAGTCCCCTCATCAACAAGTAAATCATCATTTGCATCAGTAACAATCCCCCATAACCTTACCTTATAAAAATCGACTCCAGGGAAGTCTTGAAAGCCATTGATATGTTGATTGACAATGTATGGACTTCCGAACTGCGCCGATTGTGAAGGCAAGGCGATATCTGCCCACAAAATTACAGCTAACAGGCAAAACGCTGCCAAAACGATTATCTTTAACTTGCTCATAACAGCTCCTTCATCTATTTGATACTCACTGCACAGGCATTGAACGACAATGAACATACCATAATTCTCTGGTGTACAAGTCAAGCATTTATTTAAGCCGCCTTGAGATGAGTAGTAGAGACTGTTCAAAGCTACCTAAGCAAAGAGCTGGATGTGGCTAAAGCTTTTTTTTCATAGTGGTTAGCTAATTTGCTCCAACCTTTCAGACCGCCACTAAAGGATAGATTTACAGATACTATCAAACCGGTATTTTGTAATTGTCTATACATTATGGGGGTACCACCCATAAAATTGTATTGACAATTATCTGGTTA
>JAVEUB010000333.1:0-2825 GCA_034005785.1 Cloacimonas sp. (SeqCode)
TTCCGATCTCCGTTGGCTGGTTTTGGCAGAGATAAAGATTACCGGCGCAAATTGCACAAACGGCATCTGGTAATGAAGTTCCTTCACAAATTCATTGGTGGTGCTGGTGGCTTTTTCCACCAAATCCCACTTATTATAAACGATAATCAGTTCTTTCATTTTACGCTTGGCATAGCTGGCTATTTTCATATCCTGCGTGCTAATTTCCTCGTCCGAAGTAAGCACCAGAACCACGATATCACATCTATCCACAGCTTCTATAGTGCGCATGGTGCTGAAATATTCCACTCCGTAGGTCACCTTCGTTTTACGCCGCAAACCTGCGGTATCCACCAAAATATAATCCTTGCCATGATAGCGGAAAGGGCTGTCTATCGCGTCTCTGGTGGTGCCGGGAATATCTGTTACTATCTGTTTTTCATCTGCCAGCAGCAAATTAACTATAGAAGATTTGCCCACATTCGGTTTCCCCACTACTGCGATGCGTGTTTCGGCAGGTTTATTATCAACGTAGGCGTCCAGCGTATCTGGCATCAGGGATAGCAGTTCGTCCAAAAAATTACCCGTGTTTCTGCCATGCGAAGCCGATATCGGGAAGGCATCACCAAAACCAAGCTGCAGGAAGTCATAAATTTCCCATTCAAACTTTTCGCTATCTGCTTTATTTGCCACCAGCATCACCTTATCGCGATGCGGGAAAAGCAGTTTGGCTACTTCTTTGTCGATATCTGTAGTGCCTGTTTGCGCATCCACCATAAAGATAATCAGATCGGATTCGTCTATCGCCAAAATGGCCTGATGCCGAATCATGCGATCCATGTTTTCACCGCTGTCGTAAACGATACCACCGGTATCCACCAGCTTGAAAACTTTGCCGTTCCATTCCACATCCTCATATTTGCGGTCGCGGGTGATTCCAGCTTCAAAATCTACTATCGCCATGCGCTTGCGGCATAAGCGGTTAAATAGGGTCGATTTCCCCACATTGGGACGCCCCACGATTGATACAATGTATTTTCTCATTTTTCCTCGAATATCTGTGCCTAAGGTTATTGTAACTGTCTGTCGGTTCTGTGTAAATGTAGCATTCCCGTTCAGTTAGGAATCTATTCTACTTTAACACCAGCATTTTAAATAGGGAGATTTTGTCAATCACCACGTGTAGCAGGAGTTCCTGCGTCCTCGCAGGAAAGGCCATGCCGACGTCCACGTCGGCAGTCAATTAGCTGTTTGCTATAGCCCGCGTTTTAACTCAAAAATCTGCTACCAAAGTTTGTGAATTTTTTTTCATTGCTCTCTCATGCAGATTTTTAAGTCAAAATCGCTCGTTTGCGCATAACACCCTTGGAGCGTGTTTGACTTATATTTTTGCCTCATCCAAGCTTGAAGACAAACAAGATATCTTCGTTAGCAAAAATATGAGTTAAACCGCGGATTACGCCACCCTTGGAGCGTGTTTGACTTATATTTTTGCCTCATCCAAGCTTGAAGATAAACAAGATATCTTCGTTAGCAAAAATATGAGTTAAACCGCGGATTACGTTATAACAGGAGATAGCCAGTTATCCTGTTACTACTTAGCCCGCATTTTAACTAAAAAAAATCTGCTGCCGAGGAGTCCCCGCAATGAGGAGTGCCTGCGTCTCGCTGGCAAGGACTGTTAGCGTCCACGCTAACAGTAAAAAAACTGCCGACGAGGATGGCAACATGGTATAGACTGCCGACGTGGACGTCGGCAGACCTTTCCTGCGAGGACGCAGGAACTCCACAGGCAGGAACTACACAGGCAGGAATATCTGGGTAGGCATCACCCTTACCCCATATTCTTTACCGATTGTGCAGTTTTTTTTACAGATCGTGAAAGATTACTTCCACCCCACCGGGGTATTCTGCGGCTATCTCTTTCAGGATCGGCTGGAATTCCCCTTCCGAGGGAATGACCGAAAAAAATGGGGGAATGCCTGTAGATAAATTTTCCACTTGCCAGAGTTACGCAAACAACTATTTTATCCCCATAATATTAACCCCACTGGAGAAAAAATGAAAAGACTCTTTTTAACTCTTGTTTTAATGATGCTGGCGCTGATGCTGGCAGCTCAAACCGGATTATTCAGTTTGTATTTCGGCGAAAGCTATACAGAGGCAAAAACCGCCCTGGGAAATGATGAATTCGCCTACAACGAGACAAGCAATGAAGATGGAGTAAGCACTTTCGTTTCCCAAACAAATGATTATGTAGATAAAATGGTGCTCTGTTTTGTGGATAACGAGCTTGTGGCCTGGCAGGTTTTCTTTATTGAACAAGCTGATGAGGATATAGAGCAATTGGTTAAAGACACTGCGGAAGACTGGCATGGCACAGAAGAATATTGGGATGATGGCTTTGAATGTTGGGTTTGGGATTTGGATGCGAAGAAAAGCCTGTATGTTGGCTATAATTTCGATTACTATTTAGTGGCAGAGTACTTTAATTCGGACTATCCGCAGTTTTCGGAATTGGTTTTTTGGTAAGATAGGGGCGTGAGACGTACTCCCTAAAAAATAGTATAGGGTTAAAGATTTGGTTGCCAATCTGCTTACTTGGCAGAAACATATACATATCTTGTAACTCTCAGCGAGAGTTGTGGCAATCGAGAGATCGCCTCCCCAATAATGCTATGTGATAGATAACGGGGTCTGGATTTTCCAGACCCCGTTATTGTTTATATGGGTTAATTAGTTGCATTATTTATGGGCTGGATTCCCGCGTCCGCGGGAATAACAACACCTGTTATATGTCTCCAAGTTTTGGGCGCACGCAATGCGCCCCTACGAACCGACACCTA
>JAVEUB010000334.1:0-2822 GCA_034005785.1 Cloacimonas sp. (SeqCode)
CGATCTATGAAAAGGGTGAATTTACGCTTACTTTCTTAGCTGCGGGGGATGATACCGTTTTGTCTTCTTACAATCCCTATTTCATGTTTACGATTAGTGCGGATGTAAGCGATCTCAGCGGAGAAACACGCAGCGGCACATCATACCTTAGCATTGGCGAGAAAGAGCTGATCCTCAATCCCGTGCTGGCTGAATACATTGATGTGAAAGACAAGCAGCTTAGTATCCCCATTCAAACCACCAATCTCAGCGGTGAGCCGATTGCCGTGAAGGGAAACATAGCTATTGCCCTTCTGCAAGTGCCGGATCATCTGCAGAAAAATAGGCTGTGGAACGCTCCTGATAGGAATTACCTGGAAAAGGACGAATTCTTAAAGCAATTCCCTAACGACATCTATGGCAGTGAAGATAAGTTCAGCAACTGGAAGGTTATTAAACCCGTTTTTGCGGCAGCTTTCGACACTCCTGAAACAGCCACTGTAAAAATAGACAATCTGGCTAATCTGGCTCCAGGGGTATATGTACTAATAGCCACAGCAAGTTACAAGCAGCAGGCAATCACCTCCAAACGCTATTTCACAATCTATGATTCCACGTCTAAAAAACTGCCATATCCGTTAGCGGATTGGTTTGTGCCCGTTAAAACTACTTGCGAACCGGGAGAAAAAGCACTGGTGCTAATCGGCAGCGGCTATGAAAGCGCTTCGGTGTTGTATGAAGTGGAGAAAGATCATAAAGTTATAGAAAGCAAGCGGGTTATCCTGAGCAAAGAGCAACGTCTATTTACCCTGCCCATAACCGAAGCGGACAGAGGCGGTTTTTATCTGCATTTTACTTATGTAATAGATGGTAGGCTCTACATACACGATCAGTTTATCAACGTTCCCTGGACGAATAAGAAGATAGATTTCGAATACATGACCTTCCGCGACAAGCTGTTACCAGGTCAGCAGGAAGAGTGGCGTTTAAAACTGAAAGACTACACCGGTGGCAAGATTAGCGCTGAAGTGCTGGCTTCCATGTATGATGCTTCCCTGGATGCTTTCCGTCCAAACACATGGTATGCAAGTATTTACAATTCCACAGGCAGATCAGCAGGCTGGAGCAATTACAGTTTTAGCAATTCCCTGGGGCTCACCATGATGAGCTACCTTTCGGGGCAGCCGTATCCCCGCAGAGGCTATGATTCGTTCAATTGGGCGGGCTACAATGTAGGGAGCTATGGGGTTCGCTTGCCTGGTAGGGTGATGAATTCTGCTGCCTATTCCACAACCGGATCTGTAAGGGATATTATGATGGAAAAAATGTCCGATGAAGCTTATGAATCTTCAGATATTGTCTCCTTACAGGCTGGAGCAGGGTCTGTTGGCGACATAGCACCTGAACCTGAAGACCTTTCCGGGGTTCAGGCACGCTCCAATTTCGCCGAAACTGCATTTTTCTACCCCGAATTGCGCACAGATGAGAATGGAGAACTCAGCTTTGTGTTTACCGTTCCGGAAGCGCTTACGCGTTGGAAATTCCGTGCTTTGGCTTTAACGAAAGACCTGTTAATAGGCACTTCAGAGAACACCACCGTAACCCAGAAACCACTGATGGTGCTACCCAATGCTCCGCGTTTCTTCCGTGAAGGAGATAAAATCACCTTCAGCAGCAAGATATCTTCTCTGGACGAGCGCGATCAATCCGGTAACTGCCAGATTTTCCTGTTTGATGCCATCACTATGGCTCCGGTGGATAGCATTTTCGGCCTTAACAAAGCCCAACAGCCCTTCTTCGTGAAAAAAGGTGAAAGCACTGTGCTGAACTGGGAACTAAGCATCCCCTTCGGCATTAGCGCTGTTACTTACAGAGTTGTAGCCCGTGCGGGAGACTTTTCGGATGGCGAAGAAAACACCCTGCCCATCCTAAGCAACCGCATGCTGGTAACCGAAAGCCTGCCACTACCCGTTAGCGGTAATTCCACCAAGGATTTTGTGTTTAAAAAGTTGCTGGATAGCGGCAGTTCCACCAGCATTAAAAATCACAAGCTTACCCTGGAATATACCTCCAATCCTGCCTGGTATGCCGTGCAGGCTTTGCCATACCTGATGGAATATCCTTACGAGTGCAGCGAGCAGGTTTTCAGCCGATTCTATGCCAATAGTTTAGCCTCGTACATTGCCAATTCCAATCCCCGCATCAAACGGGTCTTCGATTCCTGGCGTGATACCCCCAATTCTGCGGCTTTACTATCCAATCTGGAAAAGAATCAAGAGCTGAAAGCTGTGCTGTTGCAAGAAACGCCCTGGGTGCTGGATGCCCAAAACGAATCTCAAAGCAAGCAGCGGATTGGCCTGTTGTTCGACCTAAATAATATGGCTAACCAATACGATTCTGCCCTTACCCAATTGCAGAAAACCCAAAAACCCAGCGGAGCCTGGCCTTGGTTTCCCGGTATGGATGATTCCTGGTGGGTAACGCAGTACATTGTGGAAGGCTTCGGGCATCTGGATCATCTTGGTGTGAAGGCTATCCGGGAAGATACACGCGTCTGGCAAATGCTGAAAACCGCCATTGCCTACACCGACCGGAAAATTCTGCAAGATTACGAAGATATAAAAAAGTACGGTCATCTGAAAGACGACCATTTGGGCTACTTGGAAATGCACTATCTGTATGCCCGTTCGTTCTTTAAGGACGTAGAAATACCTGCCAGTGTATCTGTGGCAGTCTCTTATTTCCAGGATCAAGCCGATAAATATTGGCTGCAGAAAGACCTCTATGGACAAGGCTTGATTGCTTTGGCTTTGCATCGGAGTGCGAACAAGCTTACTCCGCCC
>JAVEUB010000060.1:0-823 GCA_034005785.1 Cloacimonas sp. (SeqCode)
GCTCTTCCGATCTAGCAGTGAGAGCTTCGCCCGTGGAATGCCTGCGTCCTCGCTGGCAAGGTGATCCGACGTCCTCGTCGGAACCTGCACGACAAGCTTCGCCTTACCTCCCTTTTCATTCAAGCTGGCAGAACAATGTCCTACGCGGACGTTACCCATTCAAACACGTTCCAAGAGTGGTTCACCCTTCCAACCTCCAAACCTTCCAGCCTTCAAAGTTTGGGCGAACGCAACTCGCCCCTACAATAACTAACCCCTAAAACCTAACACCTAACACCTATTACTCCACCGTCACGCTTTTCGCCAGATTCCGGGGTTGATCTACATCAAATCCTTTCAAATCGGCCACATGGTAAGCCAGCAATTGCAGCGGAATAACCGTTAGTAAGGGTTGCAAATTCGTCATCGTATCGGGAATGTAAATCACATGTTCAGAAATCTTTGCCAGTTCCGTATCGCCTTCCGTGGCGATAGTGATGATTCTTCCCTTCCGTGCACGCACTTCTTGCAAATTAGAATATATCTTATCGAACAGCGGATCTTTGGTGGCAATAGCTATCACCGGCATGTTTTTGTCTATCAACGCAATAGGCCCATGTTTCATCTCTGCGGCTGGATATCCTTCGGCATGAATATAGGATATTTCCTTCAGCTTCAGTGCCCCTTCCAAAGCCACGGGATAGTTAATCCCCCGCCCCAGATACAAGGCATTGGGAGAATCCATAATACTGGCAGCAATATCGCGAATGTGGTCATTCTGCTCCAGAATCCTCTCCACTTTGGCGGGAATTGTTTCCAGTTCTTTGATGTACTAGATCGGAAG
>JAVEUB010000060.1:833-11358 GCA_034005785.1 Cloacimonas sp. (SeqCode)
GTGTACCCTGAATAGTGGATAAATGGCTCATCCGTCCGATAAATATGGAGAGCAGTACCATAATTGTAACTTGCGAAGTAAAAGCCTTGGTACTTGCCACGCCAATTTCGCTACCGGCGTGAATATATGTGCCACCATCGCTTTCTCGAGCAATCGTGCTGCCTACTACATTTGTGATGCCCAATACTCTGGCTCCCTTTGCTTTAGCTTCACGCATTGCTGCCAGGGTATCTGCCGTTTCGCCGGATTGGCTGATCACAAATACCAGCGTTTCTTCCGGGATAATAGGGTTGCGGTAGCGGTATTCAGAGGCGTATTCTGCATGCACTGGGATGCGGGCAATATCCTCGATTATATATTTACCAATAAGGGCAGAGTGGAAGGATGTTCCACAGGCTACCAGATGTATTTGTTTAATCTTACGCAGCTCAAAACTTGGCAGATTTAAGCCACCTAAGCGGGCAGTACCCATCTGTTCATTAATTCTGCCTCTAAAGCCGTTGCCAATGGTGAGCGGCTGTTCAAAGATCTCCTTAAGCATAAAATGCTTAAAATCTCCCTTTTCAATTGCCGAAATATCCCAATCCACCACGGATATCTGCGGTTTAACGCTGTGTTTATCCAGCGTGGTAATCTCGAAACCATCTGCGTGCACAATACATATCTCGTTATCCTGCATGTAGATTACACGCTTCGTATGAATAATAATGGCGCTTACATCGCTGGCAATAAAATGCTCGTTATCGTTGATGCCAATAATCAGCGGACTGCCTTTACGAACTGCGATAAGCTTGTCGGGATCATGTTTGGAGAGCACCACCAAGCCGTAAGTTCCTTCCACTCTTTTCATAGCTTCACGCACGGCATCTTCCAGCGTTGGTTCACTGGTAAGGAACTGCTCAATCAAGTGCACAATCACCTCTGTATCGGTCTCACTAAGGAAGGTGTGCCCCAGCTTTATCAGTCTTTCGCGCAATAGTTTATAGTTCTCAATAATGCCATTGTGCACTATTGCCAAATTTCCGGTGCAATCAAGATGCGGATGCGCATTAACCTCATTGGGTTCGCCATGCGTCGCCCAGCGTGTATGCGCAATGGCAATGGTTCCGCTACACAAATTAGGCTCGGGCAAGGCACGTTCCAGCTCGATAATCTTGCCCTGGCGTTTGTATAGCTGCATTTCACCTTCGTGAAGCAGCGCACAGCCAGAGCTATCGTAACCGCGGTATTCCAGGCGTTTAAGAGCTTCTATAACGATAGGCAGAGCATTCCGCTTGCCAATGTATCCCACTATTCCGCACATTAATTTTCTCCTTTGTTGGTAAATTTGTGAAAGAGGTAAATCGCCCCGCTAAAGATTAGTATGGCAGGAGCTATAAGCCAATATTGTAAGCTGTCTTCTCCAGAGACTAAAGGCTTTAACCAGTTTGTACTACCATAAGTTACGAGAAACAGCGCCAAGCCGTTATTGATGGTATGCGACAGCATACTGTTAATAATAGAGCCTGAACGAACCGTTAAATAGCCCAATAATAAGCCCAGAAGGAACACCGGCAAAAAGCGGAAGGGATCAAGATGGAAAGCTGCAAACAAAAGCGCCGAAATTATCACCGCCATCTTAGCTCCATTCTTCTCGAAGAACCGCATCATAAACCCACGGAAAAGCAATTCTTCGCATATCCCAGGTGTTACAGCCATCACCAGAAATACCTTCCAGAGGTTGCTGTCCATCGTAAACAGCTTACCAAGAAGCTTCAGATAGGCTGGAGGGAAGGGGAATACCAGATTTGTCAATTGCGATATGATTGATACTATTATGGCAGCAGGTATTGCAATAAATGGTATCAAGACAAGCTCTTTCAGCTTCGGCATTTTCAAGCGCAGGATATCTTTTCCCTTTAGCTTTAATGCCCCTAAAACACCCAAAACTGGGATTAAGATTACATATACCTGAGTCTTTAACAGCCCACTCATAAGGTCTTTAGCTTGAAAATAGCCGCCCAGATAATAGAGGGCTACCAAGGCAATGGTGAAATACACAATGCCAAAAAAAGGATTGAAGAAATTGCGTTTATCTTTAGCCACAGCTTTCAGGCTGCTGCCGTCATCATCGGCTCTAAACAAGATAGATTCTGTGGTAAACAGCTTTATCGTTATCCAAATAGCGGCTACATCCAGCAGAATGGTACTGCCAATAGTGATAAACAACTGCGCTAAGGTGTATTCATTTATCATTACCGCCTTGAACAGCAGGGCAATATTCACCACCGGAATCAGCGCCATCAGATTATTCATCTCCACCGCAGGCAGGAAACTAACCATGCCCATCATCATCGCAACCATCATTATTGGCTGCTCGTAGGTGCGTGCTTCCTTCATATTACGGCTAAAGGTGGAGATCGAAAGCAGCAATGCGGCAAAGAATGTAGCCAGCGGAATCATTGCCATAATAAGGATAAATATCGCTTTTACGGGCAACTGTGCGCTGCCCATATCTGCACCCATATTCGCCATCATAAACCGCAGGGAAAAGCTGATGCTGAACAGGTTTATCACCACATTCACCATAGCGAGGGTGATGATGGTGAGATATTTACCAAACACGATTTCCTGGCGTCCAATAGAAGATACCAGTAAGGTTTCCAGGGTCTTGCGTTCCTTTTCTCCAGCCACGAGATCAGAAGCCACAGTTGAAGCCCCAGCTACCAACATCATAATCATAATATAGGGCAGAAACATCCCTAAGAGCATGCCCATCTTCTTTTGGGCAGTGGATGTATCACGCTCGCGCACACTTACCAGATCAAGGAATTCGGAGTTTATCCCCGAGAGCTGAAGCTGATTGCTCTGCAGTTTCTTTTCGGATTTCTTAAAAGCATCAGATAGTTTACGATACACCTTCTGGCTGCGGTCTTTGGATTTATCGTACTGAATGTAAATTTTATACGCCGCCAGTCCGTCTGAACCAAGCGAATCCCTGATTGTAACAATCGCCTGAATGTCTTTGTTTTCATACAGCGTGGGCGTTGATGCACTGTAGGGCACCAGATTATAGTGTTCAATCTGTGCGCACTCTTTGGCCATCATCAGTGAAACTTCAGTATTAACGCTATCCACAAGGGCAACAGTGGCACCTTGCTCTTCCAGAACTGCGTTTTGGCGCGACATCACGGAGTTAAACCCTATTATTAGCAGTGGATACAATATAATCGGCAGAATCAGCGTGGTAAACAAAGTTCGTTTATCACGCAATACTTCCAGCAGTTCTTTACGGTAAACTACGCCAACTTTCTTAAAATTCATGAGCCAGAACCTCCGTTTCATCGGTAAATTGGTTCACATAGTAAACAAAGATATCATCCAGATCAGTCTGACCAGATATCGCCCGTAGTTCATCCAAACTGCCATTAGCCAGAATCAATCCCTTATGTATCATCACGATTCTATCGGCTAAACGTTCTGCCTCACGCATGATGTGGGTGGAGAATAGCACACATTTTCCCCGCTCTTTACACTGGCGGATGAAAGCCACAATATTGCGAGCAGTAAGAATGTCCAATCCAGCGGTAGGTTCGTCGAAGATCATCACCGGCGGATCGTGGATAATGGAGCGCACGATGGAAACCTTCTGCTTCATGCCCGTGGAGAGAAACTCTATCTTTTTATCTAAAAACTCGTGCATGTCAAGCAGATCAGCCATGTCCTTGATGCGTTGGTCTATCAAAGTGTCTTCGATACCGTACAAACGTCCGAAATACGTAATGAACTCCCTGCCCCGCAAACGATTGTATAGCCCCGTATCTCCAGATAGAAAGCCCAGGTTTTCACGTACCTTCTGTGCATCTTTGGCAATATCCCAGCCCTGAATTTCGGCTGTGCCGCTGCTTGGCTGAAACACAGTCGAGAGAATGCGCATGGTAGTGGTTTTGCCAGCTCCGTTCACACCCAAAAGGCAGACAATCTCTGCGTCCCCAGCTTCAAAACTGATGTTATCCACAGCGTGAAATACTGTGCCATCCTTCTTGGGAAAGTCCTTGGTCAAATTCTGAACTTTTATCATAAATGCTCCATTATCAAGTAACTATAACGAAAACGCATTATTCTATAGCTGCTGTTTCTGTCGAGATATTTATGCTCTGGCGTTACATTTTTATCCTGCTGAACTTGCTTTTGGGTTGTGTGAAAGAAATCTTCGGAATTGTCTGCAACAGCCGTCGGAACTTGGTAGTTTTTCTCTTGCTTGCATTGGCTTAGCATTGGCGATGCATTGGCTACCCCACCCGCAATGCGTCGCCAATGCTAAGGGAATGCATGCAGGGAAGAGAGAAACATGTGCCTTTTTTTTACAATTTGAGATGAATCGTAAGAAAGGCATATTATAAACATCCCCCCCCCCGATTTAGCTTGACAAAAAGACAAGCGTTAATGATTGTATGGCCACTAAATAGATAAGGATACACCGATGAAACAATACATCATTAAAACCATAGTTACCTTGATTTTAATCGTGGCAGTCAGCGAGATCGCAAAAAAATCCAGCCTAATCGGAGGAATTATCGTGTCCCTGCCAATAGTTTCGATTTTAGCGATGATGTGGCTGTGGATAGACACAAAGAACAAAGCTAAAGTTTCGGAGCTTTCCACTACGATCTTTTGGTTAGTTATTCCCTCATTGGTGCTGTTTATCAGTCTGCCAATATTATTAAGAAGGCTGGATTTTGGCTGGGCAATGCTGCTATCCTGCTCTTTTACCGTTGTGGCTTACTACGCTATGATATCATTATTGGGGCTATTTAATGTCCGGCTATAATACTGGTGTATTCATCGTATTCCTCCGGCTTTACCTGGCACCTTCGCTGCTATCGGCAAATCATTCGCTAACCCGAGGATATCTTTTCATGAAGCCTATGATCCGGAATGTGGCAAGAGTACTGAAAAGAAGACCGGTATATACGTAGAATACCCAACCCCACGCAGTTGGGAGAGCCATGGTAAGGCTATGGAGAGCCATGGTAAGGCTATCTCCCAAGAACGAGCGTATCAGCAAAACGCAATATATCAAGGCAATTACCAGATAATAATAGTACTTAACTCGGATGCTATTGATAGCTCCAATCAAAAGCGCTAATAGCGAAACTACTCCCAAAATCTGAACACTCATATTATTTATTGTTTTAGCAGCGATAACTCCTCCGAGTATTATCACAATAGTCAAGATTTCAGATCCAAGCTCCATCCTGCTCACTTTGGCATGCGCTTTGGGGATGCGTTGAAACAGCTTTTTCTGCACTTTGGCATTGAATACATGTGTCAGAACAACCATTAAGGTTACGGCAACGACAAAGGCGATTAATTCACTTTTCAACACGCTAATTACCGGACTATACAGCCCAATGCCAAGAATCACAACACTAACCACCAAGTCCATTGCACCGCTATGAAACCAGCCCCAACTAACCGATGGGATGATCTGCTGCTGCTTTGGCGCAGATGCTTCTTTCATTGTTACCTCCCTGAACCACTCTGGAATCCTAACTTCGGTGGTTCCATTTTATTGTTGTTAAACCAAGTATTAATAAGGCAGATTTCCCGTCAATATATATTATTACAGGCATCCACCCTTTTTTTTCTGTCATTCCTGCGGAGGAGCTTGTGGGAAAACTGCAAAACCTTGTGTCATTCCCGCGGAGGCGGGAATCCAGCCCTGATGAATCCCATTAGGGATGACACAAATAAAGCATTGCAATATAGACATCTATCTTCCGTACTTACAGAACTTGTAAATGGGCTGGATTCCTGCCTCCGCAGGAATGACAAAACGTTTTCGCACAAGCTCCTCCGCAGGAATGACAAAAAGTTTTCACACAGCCTCGGAGGAAGGAATGACAATGATAGAACGGAAATAAGGGGATAAATGGGGGGAAGCCTGTTATTGTTACCGCCCCCCCCCATCTATTCCTTACACCAGCACAGGGTTCAGGCGATAGAACCTTTCAATCCGGTTTTGGTAGCCTTTTTTTCTCTATACAGATCAGCCCTTGTCTTTCCATTAAGCTATCCACAGAGCGGCGAAATTCTTGTGCCGTCATTCTGGAAGAGGAGAGCAATCTGTGATGAGGGATATTGCTTAAGCCGTGTTTACGCAGGATTAGCACTATTTTCTTTTCATCTTCCAGCTTTCCGCCCTCTGCCAAATCCTGAATGAAGGGCTTTGTATTCTCGAAGTAATAATCGCACAAATACATAGCTTCCTGAGCGAGTAAATTGTGCCCGCACCCAATCCTATAAAAAAAAGCGGATTTCGCTTGACAGTTTAACTTTATATAGCTTTACGTCGCAAGCGGAATTTGTATATTTCTGAGGAAGGAAAATATGATTAGTTTTAAAGGCTTTATGCTGAGCCTGGTAGCGGTGGTTTTCGCAACTTGCCTCGTGGCACAAACCCAAGATTGGCTTTATGCACAAAAGGCAGGCGGAACTTCCGATGATCAAGGAAAGGCTATTGCTACCGATAGTACAGGAAATAGCTACGTAACTGGATATTTTAGCGGAACCGCAAGCTTTGGCAGCATCTCGCTCAATAGTAGTGGAGGTTCTGACATCTTTGTAGCCAAGCAGGACAGCAATGGCAACTGGTTGTGGGCAAAGAATGCCGGAGGTTCATACTATGACAATGGCTATGGCATTGCGGTGGATGACGCTGGCAACGTCTATCTGACCGGAAATTTTAAAGGGACTTCAAGCTTTGGCAGCACCTCGCTCACCTGTAGTTTAATTTACAGCAACATCTTTGTAGCCAAGCTGGACAGCAATGGCAACTGGTTGTGGGCAAAGCAAGCCGGAGGTCCAAACGATGACTATGGCAATGGCATTGCGGTGGATAGCTCCGGCAATGTCTATCTAGATCGGAAGAGCGTCGTAACTTCAAGCTTTGGCAGCACCTCACTCACCGTTATCGGAAGTAGTGACGTATTTGTAGCCAAGCTGGACGGCAATGGTAACTGGTTGTGGGCAAAGAATGCCGGAGGTTCATACTCTGACCGTGGCAATGGCATTGCGGTGGATAGCTCCGGCAACGTCTATCTGACCGGTTATTTTTATGAATCTGCAAGCTTTGGCAGCACATCGCTCTCCGGTAGTGGATATTATGACATCATTGTAGCCAAGCTGGACAGCAATGGTAACTGGTTGTGGGCAAAGAAAGCCGGAGGTTTATACGATGACCGTGGCTCTGGCATTGCGGTGGATGGCGCTGGCAACGTCTATATGACCGGATATTTTAGCGGAACTGCAAGCTTTGGCAGCACCTCACTCGCCGGTAGTGGAAGTTACAGCGACATTTTTGTAGCCAAGCTGGACAGCAATGGTAACTGGTTGTGGGCAAAGCAAGCCGGAGGGTCAAGCGATGAATATGGCTATGGCATTGCTGTGCATAGCTCCGGCGACGTCTATCTGACCGGTTATTTTAGCGGAAATGCAAGCTTTGGCAGCACCTCGCTCACCAGTAGTGGAGGTTATGACATCTTTGTAGCCAAGCTGGACAGCAATGGTAACTGGTTGTGGGCAAAGCAAGCCGGAGGTTCAAACGATGACTATGGCAATGGCATTGCGGTGGATAGCTCCGGCAACGTCTATCTGACCGGTTATTTTTATGAATCTGCAAGCTTTGGCAGCACATCGCTCACTGGTAGTGGATATTATGACATCTTTGTAGCCAAATTAAGTGCCCCACAACTCATTTTGCTTTCTCCTAAAGGCGGGGATATCTGGCAGGGTGGTAGCGTAAAGCAAATCTATTGGACACCAACAGAAGACATCAACACCATTAACATCCTTATTTCTTACAATAATGGTAGCTCTTGGATATACTTGAATTCGGCACCCGTTGATGCGTCTTTATGGGGCTATACTTTTACCGTACCGGCTATTTCCTCCGCACAGTGCCTGATCAAAATCATCAGTGCAGATATTCCTGATGTTTTTTACGATGTAAGTGATAATCCCTTTACGGTTACGATGGCAAACCCGCCCACGGTTAGCCTAATATCCCCTGACAGTAGCGGTATAAGAATCCAAAGCGATAGACCTTGTAGTATTAATTGGAGTGCGTTTCAGGTTAGCAATATAAATTTGGACGTTAGCTACAATTATGGAATCTCTTGGAACAGTATTGCCACAAATATTCCCAGCAGTTTGGGGACGTACCAATGGTTAGTTTCCGATTCGCTGTTTACAAGCTGTGTTTTTAGAGTGTCCGATAGCCAAAACGCAGCGAATTATGATTTCAGCAACAACCTTTTCACTATCTGTAAACTTGAACTGTTAACTCCCAATGGAACTGAAGTATGGGTGAATGGGCTAAGCAAGGCTATTACCTGGACGCAGCGTTACATAGGTAATGTAAAATTGGAGTATTCTGCAAATGGTGGCAGCACTTGGCAGCTTATCTCTGCCAGCGTGAGTGCAGCAAGTGGTTCATATAATTGGCTTATTCCCACTATTTATTCTACCACATGTTTGGTGCGGATATCTGAAGTTGCTAATCCGGAGCTTGTAGATGTAAGTGATAACGTATTTACTATCCGCCCATACCTAATGATATCCTCCCCCAACGGAGGAGAGTGTTTACCTGTTTATACGCTTAAGCGAATCTTTTGGACAGCTACCATGGAAGTTAGCAACATCGTTATTGATTATAGTATTAACGGCGGAACTTCGTGGCTACCTATCCAGAGTTCGCCTTATAACGCAGCATTGGGTTATTATGATTGGATTGTGCCCAATACCATCACCAGCCAGGCTTTAATAAAAATTTGCAGCTCAAGTAACAGCTCGATATTTGATGTCTCTGATGCAGTCTTTAATATCATAACGGAATTATTAGCGCCCGGTGCCAGTTTTAGTGCTGACGTAACCGGTGGCATTGATCCCCTAACCGTTCAGTTTAGCGATCTATCTACCCCCGGAACCGGAGAGATCACAAACTGGGCTTGGGATTTTGGAGATGGGTGCAGCTCAACAGAGCAGAATCCGCAACATATTTATAGCAACCCGGGGCTATACAGTGTTAGCCTGATTGTTACCAATGCCTACGCGTTGCAGGATACCATTACGCAAGCAGACTATATCACAGTAGCCCCCAGTGTCCCGGAGCTACTCCTGCATAGCAACACCAGCCTGAATTTTGGCAGTGTGTATATTGCAGAGCAATCTGACTATGAAGCGGTTTATTTTAGTAATACCGGGGGAGCAAACCTGGTAGTTTCAGAGATCCATTTTATGGGCGAACCCCTACATTTTGAGTATCTGTTACCACATGGGTATTTTGTTCTGGCTCCGGGGCAAGATACCGCCATTCTGGTGCGCTTTGCCCCGCTGACGGTTGGGGCTTTATCTGATACGCTGTATATCGTGAATAACTCCGTGAATGAGCCTATATTAAAGATAAGTCTGCGGGGAACAGGACAGTACGTTCCGCCTAAGCCACCGGAAAATGTAGAGCTAACGATGCTTGGCACCGATGCTTTATTAGCTTGGGATGCGGTAACGCAGAATGAGCAATATCAGCCGATAAGCCCGGATTACTATATCGTGTTCTACAATGGTCCCGGCGATATTGATGGATTATACTACTACCTAAGCAGTGAGACAGATTTATCTTATACACATGTGGGGGTTGGAATGTTTGCAGAGCACATGTTCTATCGGGTGCGGGCATATAAATACTATGGCAGAGGGCAAGTGGATATTGAAAGCTTGGGGCTTTCCCCACAAATGACCGAAGCGCAAGTATCCGAAGTGCTGCACAAAGGCGATGAACGCTGACTATATCCCAAACACCTGCTTTGAGGGAACAATGATATAAAAAAAAGCAGAACACAAATAAGTATCTGATAGCCGGGGATGGAATTTCCATTCCCGGTTTTGCATTTAACCGCCATAGCAGTAAGCAAAATCTGCCATTTTTCGTTTTTTCCATTATCGATGGTTCACAAGCCGATGCTAATGTAAAGCAACAACAGCTCTCCTTTCCCGCTCCCATACCACCTAAAACGATGAAACAATGAAACCGATGGGGACGCAAGCGGGGTGCCCTCCGAGAACCCCCACTTACAATCCCCATCCTATTTCATTCTTCATTTCATAGCTTTCATTCTGTTAATGCTCTTACAATACATATGCGCAGCTTTCATTCTTCATTCTTAATTCTTAATTGACCTGCTACCTTACACCAGCACAGGGTTCAGGCGATAGAACCCTTCAGTCCTGTTATTGTAGCCAATACCTCTATCCATAGCGATTACAGCTTGTTTTTCCACCAGTGATGAGATGCAGGTGTTAAATTCCTTGGCACTCATTCTGCTGGCTGTAAGCAAGTCGCTATGCTGTATTTCACCATCTCGCACCATATCTCTTAACAAGTTCACTATCTTTTTTTCTTCATGCAGCTTGGGCCCTTCGCACAGGCTTTGCATTACAGGCATGGCGTTATCGCAGAAGTAATCGCACAGGTACATGGCTTCTT
>JAVEUB010000335.1:0-2776 GCA_034005785.1 Cloacimonas sp. (SeqCode)
TTATAGAATATCATAACATGCTCATGCTCTTTGTGTTGCAGTAGATGTCCAAGTGAGCCAAACTTGAAGTTTTAAGTGACTCTTTATATCGTACTCACTCCAGCACGCCAGCACTTAAGAAACGAAATTAGGTTGACACAAACAGCCATCACAAATCTAATGCTCAAAACAAGTTTTTATTTTAACAAGATATAACATAAGGAGTTACCCCATGGCAAAATTTAAAAAAGCCACTATGGACGGCAATACAGCTGCTGCTCATGTAGCTTATGCCTTCGCTGAAGTAGCAGCGATTTACCCAATTACGCCATCTTCAACAATGGGCGAGCTTTCCGATGCTTGGGCCATCAGAGGGTCGCAAGAACATCAATGGCACCACGGTTGATGTAATCGAGATGCAATCCGAAGCAGGTGCCGCAGGTGCAGTGCATGGTTCATTATCCGCAGGCGCACTTACTACTACCTTTACCGCTTCTCAAGGCCTAATGCTGATGCTGCCCAACATGCACAAAATTGCCGGCGAAATGTTGCCCACAGTTTTCTATGTTACAGCCCGTTCTCTGGCAGCTCAATCGCTCTCCATTTTTGGTGATCATAGCGACGTGATGAGCGCTCGCAACACAGGTTGGGCACTAATTGCCTGTAACAGTGTGCAGGAAGTGATGGATTTGGGCTTGGTAGCTCAGCTTGCCACCATGAAAACCTCTATTCCTTTTTTGGTGTTTTTCGATGGGTTCAGAACCAGCCACGAGCTGCAAAAGATCGAAGTGATAGATTATGAAACAATGGCCGAGCTGGATGATGGCGATCTTATAGAAGCCTTCCGCTTGCGTGCTTTAACGCCTGATAACCCGCGCATGAAAGTTGGTCAGCACGCGCCTGATGTGTATTTCCAGGGACGCGAAACCAGCAATCTATACTATCAAAAAGCTCCTGCAATTATCTCCGAGACCATGAAACAAGTAGCAGATAAGATTGGCCGCAGCTATAATCTGTTCGATGGGATGTTTCCACAGAATCTGCAGCATAGTCATGTTCATTTCCGGATCGCTGGCCACACTGGCAAGAGGTTCAATGTTGTCTGGAACAGGGAAAATCTGCACTGGTCGAGGATTTTCCTTGGCAGGAATGGACGAAAAATACTGCGTGATCAAAGCTTTCATAGCCACCGGATCAAAATCTCCCACAGCGACCACAGCCAGGTTCGCAGGATGATACCAATCTTCATAAAAGCGGGTAAGAGCCTCATACGGACAATGCTCTATGATTTCCGGTTCTCCTATAGGTTTGCGATCGGCATAGCGGGAACCTTTGTAAAGCACTTGGGAAAACTTTTCATAGCAACGTTGCCAGGCACCCAGGCTGCCGCGGTATTCTTCCATGATTACCCCACGCTCTTTGTCGATCTCTTCTGGATCAAAGCTAATGGTATGCGCCCACTCACTGATGATCATCACACCCTTGCGCAAGGCTTCGCTATCATCGGTGGGAACCTTTAGCTGATATGAAACAAAATCGTAACTGGTGCCCCCATTTAGGCCTCCATGAAAGCCGCAACCTATGGAATTGAGGTATTCCAGCAGCTCTTGCTTCGGGAAACTCCGGGTGCCATTGAAAGCCATGTGCTCGCCAAAATGAGCCAGACCACGCTGATCCTCATCTTCCTGAACACTGCCAGAGCGCACGAGTAGCCGCAATTCGGTTCTGTTTTCAGGCTTGGCATTGGGTTTGATATAATAGGTGAAACCATTGGGAAGAGTGCCCCAAATTAGATCTGGGTCCATAGAAAGCGGAGCAGAAAGATCCACGCCCCACAATATGCCGATAAACAGCATCAAAAAAACAACACAAGCAGCAATAAACCTTGTTTTCATGAGTACCTCCATACGATACATTAGGATGAAATCAAGGAATAAGGGAAGGATTTATTCTGTCAAGAAATATTTATTTATTGCTTTCAATTAAAGAGGAAAGGCGATGTGCCTTAGCTGCAGTTTTCGCTTGGAAAGTGGCTTAAACCAATTAGTATATTATGTAATTAAACACATTATTCAGGGAGCGCTTATGGGTACAAAACAAGAAACTGCAGATTACATTCTGGGTATAATTCACCCGGCTGGAGAGGTTACTGCCAGGAAAATGTTTGGCGAATACAGTATTTATTGTGATGGCAAAATAGTTGCCCTTGTAAGCGATGAACAATTGTATGTAAAACCAACTGAGTCTGGAAGAGCTTACCTGCAGGATGTGGAAGAAGCTCCGCCCTACCCCGGGGCAAAAAACTGGTTCTTCATTTCGGAAGATAAGTGGGATAATACCGCTTGGCTGGTAGAACTGATCCGCATCACCACAACCGAAGTGCCCCTACCTATGCCAAAGAAGAAAAAGGCGAAACCCGGTTAACTGGAACCATAACATACCGATACTCAGTAACATAGCATGCTGATCCTATGTTACAGGGCAGAGAAATAAGAATCAAATCAGCCAGAATACTACGCCACCCCATTTACAATAAAACACTCTCGGCACCAAGCGTGTTCCACTTTTCCCCGCCAGCTCGTCCTCACTCCAGCTACAAAGTCTCACCCAAACTTGCAAATGAGGATCACTCAGATGCACTCAGAGCTGAACATAATCTAATATAAAGCCATAAGACGGGCAATGAAAGTGTTTCTAACCAGCAATGAAATTAAGTTCCTGTCCCCACAAGACAGGCTCTTCGTGTGCTGTAACAGCTACCAATCACAGGTTGGCTTCCATCAAAAAGGCAAATGGA
>JAVEUB010000061.1:0-11304 GCA_034005785.1 Cloacimonas sp. (SeqCode)
CCATATTTCCCCGGTATCAGCTTTCTGTGCCAAGCTCCACAAGCCGGACATACAAAGATGGGAAGGCTTACGCGTTGGTAACATCCAGCATGAGGACACACATATCTCAGGCTTCTCCATAACATTGAGACGCGCTCCACGATATTCAAAAAGAGCGATATTATCATTACAAAAAACAGGATAATCGCTAAAACTAATGTGTGTAGCAAGCTAATGGCGATGAAGGGGACAACACTGAATATCACCCCCGCAAAGATGGCTGCATACATGGGAAGAGTAAAGGGAAGAAATATCCAGGCAAAAAAGCCAAGTTTCATCTGTTTTGCAAATATCTTCCATCCCCATTTGAAGATACCAACCACAGACAAGGTCCATGCCCGTTTTATAATCGACGCATAATCCTTGTATCCTTGGTGAAAAAAGTAACTTTTAAATGCGGGTTCTACGGTATCTGGCTTGGGGCTATAAGCTGCATCCGTTCTTGAGAAGCACTCATAATAAGCCCGGATGAAGGAAATTAACACAGTAATGGCAGCAATGCCTCCAATCATTAAAAAAACAGGCATTGCCAGGTTATGATAATAAAAGTGAATTATTCCCACATAGGATGTTATGATCCACTTCACTAAAAGATAAAGCAGATATATAATAAGAAGTGCTCCAATAAGTTCTAACATCGTAACCTCCTCTTATCCTTTCCCGAAAATAGCTTGAATAATTCTCTTCAGCAGGGATGGTTTGGTTGCCGTGCTAAAAAACTGTTCCAGAGCCGGGTTATCTTTTACCTTAGCCAAAACATCCTGCTGCTTGGTCTCAGGAAGGTTGTTCACAGATTTCCTTATTAAACGTTTCAGCTCTTCCGGTAGGTTTGCCCCATAGTTTAAAGCTAATTTGGCCATACCGATCCAGAAAAAAGGAGGGAAATCTTTTAATGAAGATGCCTCGGTTTCTAATAGCTGAGTAAGGGCTTTGGGAGCTGAAGTGTATACTGCAGATAACAGGCTTTCCCAATCGGAACTCTTTCTTGTGGGGGTATTTAGCTTCATTATCAACTGAGTGCCCAAGCTGGGTATATAGGAGGGAAAATCAGCAGGTATTGTTTTGATCAGGGTTTTTACTACAGTTAGGGGGCTGGGTTCTGTGCTCATAAATACACTAAGGAAATTTGTGACAAACACAGCAACATTACGCGCTTCAGCGTTGAGATATTGTGCCGATTCAGGTTGCTTAAACCATTTATCTAACCCTACCAATATATCAGCTATCTTTTTATCATATTGCTGAAGCGGGTTATATTTACTGATATCAATCCAGAATGAACGGATAAAAGATGGGTATTTAATGAGATACGGATCTTTGGACAGAAAATCTATAGGTGCCCAGCGGGGGTGCAAATCATTGGCTAAAGTCCAGAACCGCCCATGCAGCGAAAGCTTTGCCGGAGTGAGGCGGTTAACCAACCACCATTTCTTTGCCGCTTCCTCCCAATTGCTGCGGCTAAGCAGTTCCAACAGCTCTAAGGAATCCAAAGTATCTTTTTTGTTGCAGTCATTAAGCAAGGCTGTCAGGGATTTTTTTGTGCCTGGATCACCAATCAATTTTAGCAAGAGAGGATTCAATTGAACTGGCATTGGCTCCAAAGAAAGCTGATCGATAAATACAGCTTCAGCATAGAGAATTCTATCCGTCAGAGAAGCTGCAATAGCGTTGTATCTCTCTGCGCTGCCGGAATAGTTTAAGATTAGCTGTTTGAACGCAGCCTTCAAACAATCGCTTAAAACCGGATGATCGGTAAGGTGCAAATCCTGGCAGAGTTTCATAAGATAGAAATGATCTATGCCACCTTGCGAAAACTGAGCTTTAATTTCTTTAACGAGTTCATCATAGGATGCGAGTGCGATTAGCCCTCCTTGGCTCTGCAATAAAGAGGACAGTTTGATCATATCTTCAATATCTGCAATGGGATAATGCCTTACCAGAACTAATAAGAGAGTATAAATCCAGATTAACTTCTTCTGCGGATCAGTTTCCTTCTTCATTACATCATTCATGCAGAAGCTACAGACAAGCTTGATCTCGGTGTTCGTTAGTTCCGGAGCTGTTTTCAGCCAGTTTAATAAACGTTTGGAAATGTCGTCTGAAGGACTGAGGTTGATTTCTTGAATCAGTTGTATCGCACGCAGCAATGATGAGGTTTGGGTGTGGTCTTCCAACAGCAGCCACAATTTTGCCAGGGGATCAAGCTGCTCCAAGCCCGGATCATGCGTAATGCTGTATATAAACTCCTGCAGGTTGGCAATTTTAGCGTGATCACCACTTGCACTCAGATTCCCGATGATGTCCACAAAACTGCTGTATTCCAGTGCTGGCGAAAAGCGGTCAGAGCTGAAATCGAGGATATAAAAGTTGAACTTGAAACTTGCTTCAGAGAAATCGAAGCCAGAATCTAGAGTGGTGCCACACAAATTGTAATCCAGATTCTGCGGGTTATACTCATAGGTGCTAAAGCTGATTTGGGAGCGAATGTTCCGGGGCATGATGCTTAGAACGGCCGAAATCCATTTGGTGGTGGCAGCAGGAGTATCTACTATAACTGTGGTTTTTTTGTCTTTCAACCCTGCCAGACAGAAGGCAATGAGATCCTTAAAATGTGGATTTGAGGCAAACAAGCGATCGTCGCTTACAGCGTTACGAAACAATCCGGGATCAAGCTCAACAGGGCTGATATCTGTAGTAGTGCTGGCTTTCGCTGCCCAGATTTCGAGCTTTTGTAACACAGCAGGATCCTGGAGCATGTTTTCATTGGCTTGGCATAGTCCCAAAATAATGTGCGTGAAGAAATTACCATATCGCACGCTATTATAATCTTTGCCTAAGTAGATACTTCGGCAAAATCCGGGACGTCTCCCGCCAAACATCCTGTATTTGTACGAGATAGGGAATTGGGCGAACTCCTGGGGGGTTTCTGGTGTGCGCGGACAATTAGTGGGCGGAGTGTACAATGAATACGCTTCCACCTCTCTTTGAATATCTGGATCAAGTGTCCCTGAATGTGCGTTTATCTGAAATCCAGCGCCTCCTCTGGTTCCTGTGGTAGAAGAGGTGTAGTAAACTTGGTCAAATTTCATATATCCTTCTAAAATTTCCATTTTTTTAGTGTTGCAAATAGCCAAAGAATGGGGTCTTCAAGCCTAAGTGGTTTTAAGCCGTTAACAAGCCTTCCCCCTTCTGGGGAACTGCCCAGCGCTGAAATCCCAAAAAACATCCCATTTTTGAAGTACGCATCTACCCAGTTTGAAAATTCATCCTCCATATTGTCGCTAATTAGTCCCCTTATTATCCCATCGTCACGTTCAATTCCTTCAAGATCGGTAGGGTTTTTGTAAGGACGATTTTCGAAGACGCTATGCTGGACATCATTCAGGCACGTTTCAAGAACATCGATTTTCGTCATGGTTATCGCAATAGGCTTTTCCACAAGGGAAGTGTTAGTCTTCTCGCGCACAAAGCCGTACGCTCGCTCTATCGCAGCTTTCTGGTCAGACATAGAATCCGGCTTGTAGCATTCCGGGATTTTATGCCTTAGCTTGGGAAATTGCAATGGGTCCAAAAGAAAAATCCAACCATCAGATTCAGCTATACTGGCAACATTAGTCCCAATCAGATCGGCACTTAAGAAATCCTCGCCTGCTGCATCATAGATTACTAAGTAGTTTGAAACCAGCGTATCAAACAGAAAACTTTTGATTCTTCTGTCTAACACAAATATCCAAGGGTATTTCACTTGCGTATTGGCCATAGCGGTAACGGTTCTGGGAATCGCCAGAGGCGTTTCGGAGGCTAAGTATTTGTCATAATTCTCGTCCATTCGCCTAAAGGTTTGCTCCCCAAGCCGCCTGGTTGCTACTCCAAATCTGGCAAGATTGTTAAGTGACTTCTTCAGTAGCATCGTAACATAGTGTGTTTTGCCGACTCCACTAACGCCGATCAATGAAACGACCGTAATGTTTGCGTTTATCATCTCTTTGGGTATTTCGTTGTGACAATGAGGACACACAAGGGTCGTTGCAGGTTTCGAGCATTCTGGGCAACTTCCTTTGTACTTTAATCCTTTTTGTTGGTTGAAGATGATTTTGTTCATATAGCGAATTGTAGAGCCGAGAAACTCTTGGTGAACAGGATCATCAACATTGCGGCACATGGTATTGCCGCAACGAAGCATTAGACTTTCAGGTTCGAAACGTTTGAAACAGTAGAAGCACTTCATACATATCCTTTTAACTAAAATCTACATCTCATTTTGGTTCCGGGAACAGGTTCAAAGCATACATTCGGATCGTCCTTGGAGAACAGATTCACGCTAATATTCCCATTAACTGAATCCAGAGGTAATTCCCAGATTACAGAGTCATCCGGGTGTACTGTTTTGGGACCAAATTCTAAAAGCACCTCGCCACAATCCTTGCGGATCGGGGTGGTAAGCGAATAAATGCCTACCACTACGGTTTTGGGGATATTAAGAATGCATGTGGAAGAGTTTTTTATCATTACATTGAGGCACTTCTTCCCTAAGAAAAACATCGGGCAGGTCCAGGTTAAACTGAATGGGATAGTCTGTTTTGCGGCGGAATTCTCGAACATTTTAATGGTTACATCACCCCTCAGCTCTTTATTTGCATATCTGATGATTCCATAGATTGTGACGCCAGCGCAACTGCTTGTTACTTCCAGCATGTTTTTTATCTCGTCCACCGAATACTCTATGGCATCAGAACTGCCACTGTATTTTACGCCAATATGGGTGATGCCAAGAGGAACATCCAATTCCAGGATCTTAAGGTTTCCCCTGTTGCGAAGTGCACGCACTGTTATTTTCCCAGGCCGGAAGGTGGAAAGCTTCTGCTTCATCTCTGCAACTCCGGAGAAACTGTCAAAGTCCTGTCTCCACAGCGAAAAAGCACTATTCAAATCTCCCCTGTTCACGCAATCACAAAACTGGCGATATTGCTGATCCAATTTTTCTTTGTCCGCCCGGTCTTTTTGTATCCCGGCTTGTAACCTCTCAAATATTGTGCTGTATTCCATCGTGGAGAAATAATCCATGTCCAGCACCTTGTCTTCTGCTATAAGCTTGCCCAAAGTATCCCAATCTCCAGAGGCTTGTGCAGATTTGATTCTCTGAATGAAAGGCGAAAGATCATATCCACATACACACACCGTCTTGTTTCGGGGCAAAGATACTCCGCAATTTGAACATTTATAGAACAGCACGTGGCCGTCAGGACAGGTATAATCAATCAGTTTGGCAGATTTTGAGCAGAAACATCTGATCTGTGCCCCGGGATCATCAATTGCGAACTTAGCCGTTATTCTGTTGTTTGTGATGTATCTATCCAGAGCGTCTCTGGTGAGTTGCATACTTATTTCCAAAGCTTTCGCTGTATCCTGGAGCAACGCAAGATACTGGCTTATGCTCAATTCCTTAAGACCCGTCATCTTTTTGTCCAGTTCAGTCTTTAGCGGAAGTTCTTGAAGCCACAGCAGATACTTTTGGCAAAGAACCTCGGTTGCAAATATTTTCATGCCCAAGCTTGCAATTTCTTTGCCTTCTACGTTCTTTACATCTCCAGTGCCTCTGCTCCGGTATAGGCTTTGGGCTGTTGAACTGGCTTCCAGCAGCTTAGCTCTCGACGGATTGCTTTTTAGGGGCAACTCCAGGAAATCGAATAAGTTGGATGAGTTAACAGCCTCTAAGTGTTTGTGTAGTTTTTCGAAACTTCTGATATCCAAATCTAATTTTGTTTGGGACCCACCTGAACCGCTGGATGGCTTCTGGGATGCAATTTTAGCTCTAAGTTCTTTTTCGGTGAATCCCTGAGCAATAAATCTTGTAATCAGGGCATCAATATCTGCTGCACTTGCTGTGCCTTTCCAGAAAAAGTCTATCGCTTTTTCAAGATCATTTTCTGCAGCCTTCTTTTTTTTGCTAATAATCTCTCTGGCGGCAGCGTATTGAGCCTTAATTTTGCCTGCATCGGCCAATATCTCTTTGTAGAGATTCATGTTGTTAAGATTTGTTGCTGCCCTGGTTTTAATAGCAGGAACCAGTGAGTCGGCCTTCACTTTTGACCACTTTAGCTGCATATCCAAAAGAATCTTGCCCAGCTCAGCAGTGCTCTTTTCGGTCTGTATATCTACTTCCAGTTCAATGATTAAATTGTAATCATCCATAATAACTTTTTTACCTACTCTTTTGGTTTATCGGCTCTTAATCTTTCCATGTCCGGAACTAATTTCCGAGGCAATGCTATTAAAACTCGAGCTAAGATTCTCCAGATTTGTAAAACAACTTCCCATGCTTGAATTGGAAATCTCTGTTAAGAACTCCTCGTCGGCAGAACCAAACCCAATCCCAACCACCAATATCCCCTGGTCGTGAGTTTTTTTAGCCAATTTGATGGCAGCATCGGAATTTGACCACATTCCATCGGAAAGCACCAGTAGCCAGCATTCTTCCTTGGTTTTCTCGAATTCCTTCTGAGCTGTTGGGAAGGGAGTTTCACTATTTCCATAACCAACCATAGTTCCTGCTTCCCATTGATCTACGCATGCGTTTAAGTCAGACAAGTTATCAGTAAGCGGACATTGCAGCTTAGCCTTATCTGCAAATACAATCAACCCGATTTTTGTGCCAATGGCGTTTAGCTGCATAATCAGCTTCTTTGCCGCTTCCTGAGATTTTTTTAGCGGTGTTCCTGCCATGCTGCCAGATAAGTCAATAGACAGGATTACGCTGGTAGAAGCATGCTGAATTTGCTCCGAGGGAGCTTTATCGAGCCAACTCAAATCTCCTATCTCGGGGTGTTTATGAGCCTGCAATAATGTGCCGTCTGCAGTTTGAGCGCTCACATTTATCACCCCGCTTTCATCATACCGGTAGGTGAGGCACAGTTTCTGTTTGGAATCCTTACCCCGTGGTATTCCGCTTATTTCATAATGTGAAACAACGGTACAATATTTGGGGTTTCTATCTTCGCCTTGGGTAAGATAAACATCCATGCTGTTATCGTTTCTTGGGGTAGCTAATTCGAACTCTTCGGTATAATCGGCAGGAACATTGGAATCCTTTGGAATAAGGGTGGAATTCACCCAGGTAGTGCGTTTGTCATCTGTAGCGATGAGGCCCAGGCTGTGGCCTATTACATCGCGAATAGATCGTAGCTGAAAGCGTGGCGCAGAACCGGCTGAAATCCCGATATTTATCTGGCTTCTTGCCGCTTCCAGAGCAGCCCCGCATGCCACCACTTCATCCAGATTAGCGCACGTCCTTACCTCTGTTTTGTAGGTGTTCTTTAGTACTTCCGCAACCATGGGCATCCTGCAGGAGCCGCCAACTAAGAGGATTTGGTTAAGCTTTACGTCCTCAATATGCGTCTCGCTAAGTAGATCGTCAATCAGGTTTATGGTTTGCCCCATCAGGTAGCTGGTCATGTTCTCAAAGTCGCTCCGGGTAAGGGTGTATTTCCTAAGATTACCTTCTAAGTAGAGCGATACTACAGTCTGTTGCATACTGGAAAGAGCTGTTTTAGCTTTTTCAGCCTTGGCAGTTATTTCTCTTTGCAAACTCAAATCTTGGGTGATATCCAGCTCGCATTCCATCAAGATCTCTTGTGCCAGGTATTCAACAATGGAATCCCGCCAATTAGCTCCACCCAGATTATAGTCTCCCCGAGAAGCAATTACATTAATCTCACCTGCGTCCAAGCGTATCAGTGACACATCAAAAGTGCCACCACCAAGATCGTAAACCAGAAAATAACCATTCGGGACATCTTTTCCCACTCCATAGTACAAAGCCGCTGCAGTTGGTTCGTTGATCAGCTTAACTACTTGCAAACCGGCAAGTTTAGCCGCTGCAATAGTTGCCTCTCTATGGGGAGCCATAAAATAGGCGGGAACCGTTATGACCACCTGTTTTAGCGGTTCTCCCAAGAATACTTCGGCATCTGCTTTCAGTTTACTTAGCACCAAGCCCGAGAGCTCAATTGCTCCCAGGCGCTTGTTCCCTAACATGTGAACATATTCGTAAGAACCCATATGGGGCTTGAAATAGGACGCCACGCTATCCATATCAGCTACATTAAGCGCTCCCTCTCCCACGGTATATTCGTTGTTGTAAAAAGTTACGGCAGATGGAGTTAAGGTTTTCCCCTCCACATTCTTAACGCAGATTACCTCATTGTTTTGGTTAACATACGCCAAAACGCTGTTGGTCGTCCCGAGGTCTATCCCTATGCCCTTAATCATTGGTACTGTAGGCTATTCTGATGTCTGGCTGCTTCCTCAATCTCCTGCTGAGTCATCGATCCTACCACACTTACACTGCCCTCGATCTTGTTGTTGGATGGTTCATGTAAGGCTCGATATGATAACAAACCTTGCTCGTTGATCATGAAAGTAACCTTTATCTCAGAGTTCTTGGGCAAACCTGCAGGAAGGGATAAAGCCTCTTCAGCTACCTTAGTGCAGTTTTCAAGCTCGGTAAACTCCGTATTAAGGTCAGTCTCCATTACCGCAATCAGGGCATTGGATTGGTTATCATCCACCGTACCAAATGATTCTGTATTTTCTGCAGGCAGTTTAGATTGGCTGGGGATAATGGATTTGAACTTCTCCCCAGAGGCGGTTAAGCATTTTATTCCAAATGCCTTACCGGTAATGTTAGTTAGCTTCATTTTCGTTTTTTCAATCACTTCTTCCACAGGTTTGCCGGTTAATTGGATAACCTGTTCGTTCAGCTTGGGATCAAGCGTAGCCTGTTGAACGTCTTCGGCAGAATTCTTATCAAATTCCCGGCCAAATCGTTTAATGAATTCTTGGCGCAGCACTTCATCATACATCAGCAGGTTTGCATATACAGCGGCACCTTTTGCCACGGCTTCATCAGGTTCGTGAAACTCGATAGGGATATTAGGAAACACCTCTTTCAAGCGCTCCTGAACCTGTTTCATGCGGGTAGAACCACCTACCAGAAGTATCCTGTCATGCTGAGTGTACCCAAGCTCTGCAGCTCGTTTCATGGTATCGTTGCAGAGGTTTATGGTTTCTTCCAACTTGTGGCTGGTCATATTGTTAAAGTCTTCTAAAGATAATTCGGTGCGGTAAGTGTTGCCCAAGTAAGTGAAGTTTATAGGGGCTGATTGCTTCGTGCTGAGGAATTTTTTCGCTTTTTCCACACGTAATTGCAGCATCCCTAAGGCGGTGGAATCATTGGCGAATTCCTGCTCGTCAAGACCACTACTGGCAAGGCAATAGCGAACAATCTCGTCGTCCCAGTCTTTTCCTCCTAAGCGATGGTCTCCACCTACACAGAGAGCCTCAATTCCAGTCTTACTGATTTTTAGTAAGGTAACATCAAAAGTACCACCACCTAAGTCGTACACCAGAACTGTTTCATCCTGATCCTGATGTTTTACTCCGTAATAATAAGCCGCTGCAGTGGGTTCGGGAATAAGGTTGATGGGTATGTAGCCTGCATTGGCTCCTTTTTCCGAAAAGTAGCCGGATAAGCCTGCAATTTGTCCCGCTTCGATCACTGCTGATTTCTGAGGAATATCATAATATGCCGGATGGGTTACCACGACTTTGGTGATCTCTTTACCCAAGCTGGCAGCAGCATCGGCAACCAGTTTCCTAAGGATTATGGAGGAGATTTCTTGCGGTGTATAAACCTTACCATTAATCTCTTTTCTCCAGTTCGGATCGCCCATCTCCCGCTTAATAAAGTCCACCACAAATTCTTTGGACACATATTCCTTTTGATCCTTGGCGATTTGCCCCACTAAAACCTGATCTTCTCCTGGCACAAAAGCCACTACAGAAGGAGTAGTGGATTCGTTATCCTGATTCTTAAGTACCACTGGTTTACCAAATTCATCAATACAGGCTACACACGAATATGTGGTACCCAGATCAATCCCGATAATCAACTCGTTCATTTTCAATTCTCCTTATCTTCAGAATTATCTATTTCAACTGATGTTGTTACTTCTGGAATGGTTTCGTCTTCAAGGGGTTTCTCGTAGCGATACACTATAACTTTTTCTTTCCTCAGCACACTGCCTGCACGCTTATAGCCGGTTAGGAGAGAAGCACTAATCGTCTTATCCAAGGATTGATTCGTGGTTATTTCCTTCTTTACAATGCTATGTATGCTTGCATCAAAGGCAAGGTTCTGGGAATTGAACGCAGATATATCCAAAGTATCCAAAACATCCTGAATCATAACCTTGAAATGCAGTAAAACCCTGAGAGAGTCATCACTTTCACTAAGTGTTTTTGCCGCTTCGCTCATATCATCTGCCACATCAATAATGCCATTTACCAGTGGCTTTATGGCACGGAAAAGCTGATCTTCTCTAAGCTCTTTTAACTCTTTGCCCATCTGATCTATCGTCTTGTCCCTGATGTCGTCCATAAGTATTTTATTATCAAGCCTCAAACACAACCTACTGAAATCAGTTTGCATCTTAGCCAGGCTATCGGAAATAGCCTGAATAATTCCTTCGTCAATGATGATAGGATGTGCCACTACTGCTTCGTTTACTGGCTTGGCAACGGGAAGTTCTGCTTCTGCGAGTTCTTGAGGTTCAGAGATCGGCATCTCGGCATCCAATTCAGGGGTAACCTCGGCATCAGACATCGCTGCATCAGGAGTTGTGTCTGGCAATTGGTGTTTCTCCTCTGCTACAGGTATATCTTCTTCTGTTACAATGGTATCAGTTTCGCTTAACAACATAACTATTTATTCCTCCAATTTTTAGATATAACAAGTGAGTCTATAGAACGAACCTGGATATTCAAGAAATAATGGCATAATGTGGGATTTAAACCAATTGTGGTAAACACGGCTCTCTTGGGATAGCAGCCTAAACCCTGTACCAGATGTAATAATATGAAGCATGATCTTGCCAACTGGTTTCATACTCACCATTTCCACCACTAACTGTTTTTGCTAATTTGTTTGGTTTCTGTCCGCAGCTCTAACAAGCTAGGCTCTAGTCCTTATCACGGCACCACCAATGCAACCTAAAAAAACCTTACTTACCAAACAGATATCTACTTAGCAAGTGGCGGCATATTTAGCGCTATGGATATTCCTGTCAATCTTTTTTTTTGCCTGCAAACTTGGGGAGTTCCTGCGTCCTCGCAGGAAAGGACTGCCGACGTCCACGTCGGCAGTCTTTTTCACTGTTAGCGTGGACGCTAACAGGCCTTGCCAGCGAGACGCAGGCACTCCTCATT
>JAVEUB010000062.1:0-11235 GCA_034005785.1 Cloacimonas sp. (SeqCode)
AGTTTGCCGGTAAACTTAGTGCAATGTAAGCAGTTCCGATACAGCTATTTCGTTTGATGGCGTGGTGGTGAAAACCCTTCAGAATTGGGGTACTCACCCCGATGCAGAAGGCAACTATACCCTCTATCTGCCCATCGGATCTTATTGGGTAAGTGCGGTTGCAGATGGATACTACTATCCACTTGATCCACAAGGCATTAGTCTGTCCATGCTTAGCCAATCTGCTACACAGGATTTTTATCTTGGCTATCTTGCTGCTGCCTCTGGTTTAAGCCATGGTATTGCTGGTGGTAATATTACGCTAAGCTGGAATAGCCCGATAGAACCGGAATATCCCATTATAGCCTATACGGTTTTCCGCAAAATGAATGCAGGTGCCTTCGAACAGGTTGGCTATGTTACAGATGCAAGCTACACCGAAGCTTTGGATGCTCTGGGCACAAACTATCAATTCCATGTGGTTTGCAGTTATGCGCAAGGGAGCAGCCTGCCAACTGATGATCTGCATTATCAATACACCACTGCCAATAGTGATGATATCAACCCTGTCTTGGTAACAAAACTGAGGGGCAACTATCCGAATCCCTTTAATCCGGATACAACCTTCAGATTTTCGCTTAAAGAGCTTGCACCCACCAAACTGTATATCTATAATATCAAAGGGCAGTTAGTTAAGAAACTGGTGGACGATATTGTGCCTTCCGGTGAGCATCAAATCCGCTGGAACGGACGCGATTCTAATAACCGAAGTGTAGCGTCTGGCATCTATTTGTACCGTCTGGAAAGCAAAAACTTCAGCGAAACGAAACGCGCTATCTTGATGAAATAGAGATTGATACCGTTACTCTGTAACGTAAAGAGAACATACCAGTGAAAAGGGTGGGACTAAGGTCTCACCCTTTTCTGTGGGTGAGAGGCTGCGCCAGTGAGAGCTGCGCAGTGAGATTTACAAAGTGAGAGCTTCGCAAGTGAGAAGCTGCCTTGGAGCGTGTTTGACTTATATTTTTGTCTTACAAACTTATAGATATCACTGTATCTTCAGCGACAAAAATATGAGTTAAACCGTGGGCTATATAAGCGGTAAGTGGAAAGGAGTGAGTTACAGAGTTTTGTTTCAAAGATAGTGGCAGCTTCATCAGATGAGTATTTTAACCACAGAGAAAAGCAGAGAAAAGCAGAGGAAAGAAAAAAGAAAAGCCAGGTAAAGAGAAAAGTTAATCAGAGTAATGAGAAAAGATAAGACTCTAAAATACCTATGGTTATGGCTTACAATGCGGGCAAAGAACACTTGTTTGCTTAGCTGTCCCTCTGCTTTTCTCTGCTTTTCTCTGTGGTTAAAAAAATCCCCCTTTTAGGTCACCACTATCTTCAAAGCAAAACAGCATAACTCAGCAATGAGATATTCCCACCTGCCACCTCTTTTCCACTTACCGCTCACCACTAACCACTTACCAATCTTCTCTTTAGCTTTTTTCTTTATCGCTCAATTCCAGCCAGCGGTGCAGAAGTTCCTGATGGCGAGCGTTTAGAGCTTGTTGATCTATACTGATTTGGTGAAAATCGCCGTGACTAAGCGATGCAGCATCTTCGCTGAGGCTGGTTTCCAGTTCGCTCAGGCGCAATTCCAAGCTTTCGATTTCTTTCTCCAAGGCAGTGAATTCGCGTTGCTCGTTGTAGTTTAAGCCTTTGCTTATGCGTTTGGGACGCATAATTAGGGGAGCCGCTACTTCGGGCAATTCTTCCTGTTCATAGCGATTTACCAACAGATAATCCGAGTAGTTACCGGCGAATTTGCGTAAACGTCCATTCTCGAAGATAAATAGGTAATCTACAGTGCGGTCAAGAAAATATCTATCGTGCGAAACAATCAGCAGACAACCGCGAAAGGCATCCAGATAATCTTCCAGAATCTCCAGACTGCGGATATCAAGATCGTTGGTTGGCTCGTCCATAATAATGAAGTTCGCGCCAAACATCAGTGATTTAAGCAGATACAACCGCTTACGTTCGCCACCTGATAAGGCACTAAGTTTCATTTGTTGCATTTTTCCATCAAACAAAAAACGTTGCAACATCTCCGTGGAAGTAACCTTGTTGCCATCGGCAGTTTTTACTACTTCGGCATATTGAGCAATGTACTCATATACGCTTAAGGCGGGGTTGAAACTGTCCTCATCCTGTTTGTAATAAGAAAAATGGGTATTAATTCCAGCTTTTATGGCTCCGAGATCGGGTTCAACTTCTCCGGTGATCATTTTTAGCAGCGTGGTTTTTCCGCAGCCATTAGCGCCGATAATTCCGATTCGCTCCAGTGCCTGAAAGTTATGGTCAATGCCTTCAAACAGAGCCTTCTGGCCATAAGATTTGCTTAAATTATGCAGCTCCAATATCGTTTTACCCAGGCGATCGGTTTGAAAAGAGATATCCAGTTCCTGGTTGGAAATAAGATAACTTTTACTGATTAGTTCTTTTACCCTATCAACGTGGTTCTTGGGCTTACTGGTACGGGCTTTAGCACCCCTTGCCAGCCAATCGAGTTCTTTTTTTAGCTGTGCCTGACGCCGTGTTTCCTTACGTTGTACATCTGTGGCACGCACCAATTTACCATGGATAAAGGCACTGTAATTGCCATCGAAGAAATACAGGTGCGAGCGCTCAATCTCGATTATTTTGGTGCTTACCGCATCCAGAAAATAGCGGTCGTGCGTAACAAACATCACGGTTTTATTGGTAGTGGCAAGATAATTTTGCAGCCATTCGATGGTATCCAGATCAAGATGGTTGGTAGGTTCATCCAAAACCAGCAGATCAGGCTCCATAGCCAGCACCCTTGCCAAATCTGCTTTACGACGCTGACCTCCAGACATGGTACCTGTGGGTTGATCGTAATCTGTAATCCCCAAACGTGAGAGCAGGGATTTATAGAAGTAATCTTCCTTAATCTCTCCCTCAGTGGGGATGGTGTGTTGTAGCGCAGATATATTTGGTAAAAATACGGCATCTTGTTCCAGATAGCCAATACGCAGGTCTTTACGGGGTGTGATGATGCCGCTATTGGGACGTTGCATGCCGCTGATGACTTTTAGTAAAGTGGTTTTCCCGCAGCCATTTACTCCCACAATGCCTATTTTTTCCGAGGCGTGAATCCCAAAGGACACATCGGTAATGATTGTCCTGTCGCCATATAGGCAAGAGATATCTTCCAGAGTAAGGATTACATCGTTTATCATATTTTTAGGGGTTAGGTGTTAGGTGCATGCCTGATACCTGTCACCTGGCACCTGGCACCTTAAACTTGGCGTCCCTGAGGCGATTCGAACGCCTGACCTTCACCTTCGGAGGGTGCCACTCTATCCAGCTGAGCTACAGGGACGCGCATGATAGTGCATGAATTATTTCAGAGGGCTTTCTGTCAACCACCAATTTGCGGCAGCATTTCTCTAATATACGGAAATAAAATAACAGATAATGGAACATATAATGCTTGCAAATAAACTAACAAAGCAAGTTTCGCAAACCTTGAAAAGGAGACTGTATGAAACACACAATCACAATTGCTGTTTTAGCAACAATGATCCTAATAAGCGCATTAGTCCATGCGGAAATTAGGTCTTTATGGTATCCATCATCCATTGAGTGTCATCAGAGCTCTGGTCCCGATTATTACTCCAATGATACCAAGCATTACACATTCTGTTATGATGCATTCCAGGCAGGATTATTGGACTCGCTATCTATTTACCAATCTACTGTAGGAATGAATGGCGAAGTTACCATAACATATTTCCTACCTTACACGGGTGAATATTCTGTTGTGCAGTCCGGTGCTAACTACATTAGCACCTCCTCTTGGGTAGATGCATCACGATTCTATCTTGGTAAGCCTTTTTACAGGATATCAACCAGAGACTTGAATAGCAAATTACTGGAAGATAAGCTTGTAAGCTCTGAAGGCGTTACATGGTTGGATTATACTTATGAATATGGCAGTAACGGGAAGGTATCTCAGTTAAACAGGTATTGCAATTATTGCAGTCCGTATAGTAATGATCTCAACGGATTTTGGGAATGTGTGATGGAATACGACAGCCTGGATAGAAATATTAGTGAAGTCCGCCATTTTTCAGCAGACAATGTAGAATGGAACCCAATCTATCGGCTTACCTACAGTTATCAGGTGATGGACTATATTCCGCTAAATTTTAAGATAGACGAAATAGCATCTGTGATTTTCGAGTTTGATTTCTTTCCCTTTGAAGTCTTTTCCACGTATAAAGTAGCCACGGTATCTCTATACCGCTATGAGAATGATGATTGGATTTTCGGGTATGATATGTATTGTCCTACTTACATCATTGATTCTGATGGAAGTTTACAGGTGCAGCAAGGTGTTTCTTTACCCAACCCTACCGTTAAAAGAGTGTTTAACACTTCAGGTCAGCTTGTGAAACACGCTGAAAGTTTTTTTTATCCGGACGCCATAATATCAAGTGCCACAACCTATAACTGGAGTTTTGACGGTGTAGAAGTAGATGATGGCATTGCCCTACCCCCAAGCATAGAACTAATTGCCTACCCCAATCCCTTTCGAAATGAGGTTAGTATCGAAGTTAAAAACAGAGTTTCAAGCCAGAAAGAAATCTCTGTTTACAACCTGAAAGGGCAACTTATCAGAAAACTGAGTGTAACTCCAGAGAACAAATCTATGTGGGATGGCAAAGACCTGCATGGGGTTGCCGCAGCAGCAGGGATTTACTTCCTTAGGACAGATGGAATCGAAAGGAATAAGCTTACCAAGATAATCAAATTGCCTTAGCCATCCGAATCACAGGCGCTAAGGACGCCACCCAGCCTTTCCAGTCAGGAGACCAGAACTCCAGGAGTGCCTGCGTCCTCGCTGGCAAGGTGATCCGACGTCCTCGTCGGAGCCTGCCTTACGAGCTTCGCTTTTCCACCATCTTTGTTCAAGCTATCCGCATCACGGGCGGTAAGGATGCCACCCAGCCTATCCAGTCAGGAGACCAGAACTCCCGCCATATCTGTTTACTTAAATTCGCTTTTACCGCAGAGGAAACGTGCTGCCAGGGGTGCAGACTGGCGGATTTTAGCTGCCATTAACTGCGACAATTCTCTGATTTCCCATTGGGCATGTTCGTCCGAACGCAAGCGCACAAAGTGGTATATTTCTCTTAGATTCATTTTTACATAAACAGAAAGCATTGAAGCATTCAACCTGCAATAGGGAGCTATGGGTGCAAGCTTGGGTGGTAAAGACCAAGCCAAGTCTGCCGTTTGGCTACCAAGTTCCTCCCACAGATCAAAACGATTAATGGATGTGATTACAGCGGGGAATTTGCAAATTGTGGAATTGCCACCTTTACGCAGGATGGTGCAGAAGCGATGGCGCTTGAACTGCGCCCAGCAGCTCTCACTTAATGATATCTCGAATTCAAAATCTATAGTTTCAAAGGCGCGGGGTAGTTTGTGCCAGGGTTTCAAGTTTGCAAACACTTGATTCCAGAGCTGTTGTTTCACCATACGCGGCAAGCGATAAACAGTTTCGCGGGTATCGCTCCATTTCAATTCGCCTTGCTGGTAGATAATCGCAGCCAGAATGGAATCATCAGCATTATTTGGGCAGCTAATTATCTTCAGCTTATTTTCCAAATCCAGTTCTTCCACCCAGGACAATTCTTGTTGCAGGAAACCCGTGAAACCAACCCTTTCCAAGTCGATAAGCCCACGATAGCCGTCATCAGCGCTATATTTGATAAGGGATGGCGCAATAGAGGAAACTTGTTCTTGTAAGAGTTTCAGTAGTTCACCCGCTTCAGCCAGAGGGCTTTTTGCCAAACGGCGCATCAGGTTTTCCAGGCTGCGGGCATTGATAGTTATCCCCATCTGAGTTTTGGTTGCCATAGGTAAGATATAGCGTGCATCTTCTTTGGCTGCTGCTTCACGCTCACGTGACTTCAATTCAGGTTTTGTTTGTTTGTACAGTTCATCAAGTATCTTAAAACTGGTCTCATATTCGGCAAACAGATCGTTCATCATAGCTTTGAACATCTTTTTATGTTTGGGGCTTTTATTTAGCTCTTCCGGAACAATATAATCCTTACCAAAAGTTACGTAGCGTTGCGATTTTTCGGTAAAAGAGGCAATTCTGCTGCGCTGTACCAATTCTGTTAGATGGCGAGAGATGCCAATCAAGTCTAAATTAAACACAGCATGCTCGGCAACGGAACTATGGCCCATCTCGAAGATGATATTGGTGTTGGAGGCTCTGGCTTTGCTAATCTCCGCCAGCGCTTCTTCACGCAGTTCATTTACCTGTTTAGAGCTGCGGCTGATTCGGGCATAGGCTGCTGAAATTACTTCCGGGGTAGCCTTATCGGTATTTAGGCTATCGATAAGGCTCTTGTCTATATTATACCCTGCGATTATAAGTTTCATTGTCTATCACCTATCATAGCAAGGCAGTTACACTTGAAGCACCGATGCGGTTTGCTCCTGCGGAAATCATTTCTATGCCTTGTTCACGGTTACGGATACCACCGGAAGCTTTAACTCCCAGCTTGGGTCCTACAACTTTGCGCATAAGGGCGATGTTGGCTGCAGTTGCTCCCGCACTGCCGAATCCGGTGGAAGTTTTCACGAATTTTGTTCCGGCTTTCTTGGCAATCAGGCAAGAGATAATTATCTGCTCGTCGTTCAAACAACAGGTTTCCAAAATTACTTTCAGCAAAGCCGATTCCATGTTACAAAGCTTAGCAACACCGTTTATACTGGTGAACGCGGCGTCCAGATCTCCACTAAGCAGAGCGCTAAGATTTTGCACCATGTCCACTTCGTCCACGCCAGCTTTTAACACAGCGGCTGCTTCACCTGCAATGGCAGTAGCTGAAGATGCCCCTAAAGGAAAATTGATAACCGTGCAGGATTTGATGCCCTGCGCAAGCAGCGCTTTAATGGTAGGGATGAAATAGGAATTGATGCACACTGATGCTGTGCGATGCTCATTTGCCACGGCGCATAGTGCTTGCACGTCTTCCACAGTGGCATTTGCTTTTAGGATTGTGGCATCGATGATTGCTGCTATGCCAGCTTCGCTGTTATAAATCTCGTCCGGTTCATTGGCTCTACAAACTTCGCACTTTAGGCAAATTTTATGGCCCCCACCGCACCTGCAAGGGGAATTATCCCCAAAGAGTTTAATGGCAATATCGGCTATGTTGCTCATGGAATACTCCCTTAAATAGTTTGATTTATCATTTAGCTTTGTTTTCAGCTTTTGCTTTATACAGTTGCCCGCAAGCCCCAAATACATCTGCACCACGGCTTTTACGTAAAGTAATCGCCTGTGGCAGGGATTTTGCCGCTTGCATAAATTCTTCTGTTTGTTGGGTAGTGGGTGCTTGCAAAGCAGAGCCAGGCCCTGGATTGTAGGGGATGAAGTTTATTTTACAAGAGATATCGCCTACGAATTTACGCAAGGCATTCAAATCTTCTCTGGCCATGTTTACCTCTGGGATGAGGATGTATTCCACTGTAACGCGGAATTTTACCTTGCGCAGATAATACAACAGCGCTTGCTTCAGTTCGGAGGTTGAATATTTGCGATTGATCGGCATCATGGAGCTGCGTTTCTCATCGATGGCGGAATTAAGCGAGATCGCAAGCTTGGCTTTAACGCCGCTATCTGCGAAATCAATAATACCCGGAACTACGCCACATGTGGAAACTGTGGTGCGTCGAGGACTAAAAGCAAGGCTATCATCAGCTTGAATGATACGCAGTGTTTGCAGCACATTATCATAATTGTCAAAAGGTTCGCCCATCCCCATAAATACGAGGTTGCTTATTTTGTTCATCTCGGTGTGCTGTCCCGGTTTTGGCGTATTATCTGGTTCAGCCAAGGGGGCTGTTGTTACGCACTCCCGATAAGCCATAATAATCTGTCCGATAATCTCAGCAGTGGTCAAATTGCGGGTTAGCCCCATTTTTCCTGTAGCACAAAAGCTGCATTTACGGGCACAGCCAACTTGCGAAGAGATACACAAGGTGTTCTTACGCCCCTCAGGAATCAGTACACTTTCTACCACAGCATCATCTTCCAGCCGATGGCGGAATTTTATTGCCCCATCTTTGGATACATATCTGGCATCCAGAACTGGCAAAGCAAACGAAAAATTCTCATTCAGGTAAGCCTTAAAATCTGTAGGCAGGTTGCTCATTTTAGCAGGATCGTTTTCAAAGCGTTGATAAAGCCAAACCAACAGTTGTTTGCTGCGATATTTGGGAAAGTGTGCGTTCAAGATGGCAGATAGCTCATCTGGCAGCAGATTATAGACGCTGTTTAACATGGCTCGATATCCGGCACACTGATGATTTTGAGTTTGCTGAATTGCTCAGGATCAAGCTCAGCCATAGCTACATCCTCGCCCGTCAGATATATGCGCTTGGCTATTACATCTATGCGCAAAACCATCATTTTGATCCCTTTATACTCCACACAAGTGCCAATAATGGGGAAGTCTTTGGCTTCTTCCACATAGAAGTCTTCTTCGAAATTAAGGCAGCAAAGCAGCCTGCCACAGGGGCCAGATATTTTGGACAGGTTGCCTGCCAGGTTTTGATCCTTAGCCATTTTGATAGTAACCTGGTTAAAGCGTTTCAGGAAACTGCCACAACAATATTGATTACCACACATACCAAAGCCTCCCAAGCGCTTAGCTTCGTCGCGGCCGGTTGTTTGATGTAATTCGATACGTGTTTTGAATACCGTTGCCAGTTCGCGCACAAAAGTTCTGAAATCTATTCTTCCCTCTGCGGTAAAAAAGAAGGTTAACTTGTTGCCATCGAACTGATAGACCGTTTCGATCAGTTTCATTTCGAAGGGGTAGCGCTCCAGAATCAGTTGGAACGTATTAGCCGCTTTTTCTTCTTCCGAACTGATGTTTTTCAGTTTGTCCATGTCCTCTGCACTTGCGAGGCGGCGGATGGCATAGGTTTTGCCAATTATTGCCTGGTTATCCATATCTTCCGTGCTGATGCTAAGATGTGCCACCTGAGCTATATCGTCGCCACGCTCTACTTCTACTATGATCAGGTCTTCTGGTTGAATCGCCAGCTCTGCGGGGTTTTGATAATACCCCAGCCGACCAGAGCGAAATTCTACTTCTATGTAATTTTGCATTTATTCTCCGTGCTTATAGCGGTGTTTGTAGATATCTATTTCCAAGCTATCGAGTGATAACTTGCGTCTTGCTTTCACAATTGTAGCAGTTTGGCAAAAAGCAGCAAAGCGGTAGGGGGATAGTTCACCTGCTTCTCCCCAGGAAAAATCAGGGATAAAATCGCTTATCAGCTTGCTTCCCCAAAGATTGCAGCCCATTCCTATCACAGTTCCGGTATTGATGCTGCAGTTTATTCCGGTTTTACTATGATCTCCAATTACGCAACCCAGAAACTGAGTTCCAGAATCGATCTTGCCTTCCAATTTATAGGAATAGTAAGCCACGTTTTTATATGTGTTTTTCAGGTCGCTGTTGTTTGTGTCGGCACCCAGGTTAACCCATTCGCCAATATAGCTGTGGCCTAAGAAGCCATCATGTTGTTTGTTCGAATATGCTTGAAATATGCTTCCTTCGATCTCGCCACCAATCTTGCATACAGGCCCGATAGAGGTACCGCCATAAATTTTTGCACCTATTTTCACCAGCGAGTTCTTGCCTATGTACAGTGGCCCGCAAAGTACGGCATTGGGCATCACCTTTACTCCGCTATCCAGCACAATAGGTCCTTCTGAAGCATCCAGAACAACGCCAGGACCCAGAATTACACCTTCAGCAATCCATACATTGTAGGGATGTAATACTGTTACTCCAGGCTCAGTTTCAAAGTAGTTCTCGTTATCGTAGAAATAATGCTTAAAATCCCAATCCAGCATTCTGCTATTATCGTGAATAATATCGCTTAGGGACTCATAGAGCGCTAAATCGCATTGCCGTGCCTGCAGGGGATCCAAGTTATCCAGGCATAGCTCACTTTTGGCTGCTACGATGGTATCTCCAGCAATCAAGATATCCCCATCCCGTAGCTGATTTACTTGCTTAATTGCTTCTTCGCTTATCTTAATGCGTGCGTTCACGTAAAGCTTTGTGCCAGCTGATAAATCGTTTACCAGCCAGTCCGGATGGCGCTTGCATAGCATAGCAGCTAAGATAGGCTCAACCACGATTGCTGTAGTTCCTTCGGGGGCAAAGCAAGATTCCAGCCTTTGGCGGAGTTTTAAAATGCCACAGCGTAAATCACTTATTGGACGGTTTAGGGTTAAGGGGTAAAATGCGCTGCTCTGTATATCGTCAAATATTACTAATTGCATGGTTTTTATCCTTTTTATAGGGGCGCTTGCCGTGCCATACGAAGATGTTAAACTGTCCCAAAACCATGGTGAACACCAGGAAGAAGGTTTGGATTACCAACCATATTGGGTAGAAACGCATCATTCGGGCACTTACCCCAAAGGTTTTGCGGGAATAACTTGCCATCAGGTTTTCGATTAAAATGCGGAATGCCAAGATAAACAGCGCGAGTTTAAGGCTGAAAAACAGCATAAGCATCCCTCCCCAATACATGAAAGCCATTGAGAGCAGGATAAAAAAGAACTCTGGATTGAACCGCAATTGATACTTCATGTTGGAAGCCCAACGGCTACGCTGATTTACCAAATGATTCCAGGATTTTACCGGACGCGTGTAAACAAAGCTACTGGGCAGGAAATTGAACACAATTTTGTGCCCTTTGCGACGCATAAGCTGCATAAGGTTAACATCGTCACCGGAAATGAGATGCCGAATATCATTAAAACCACCCACATCAGTGAAGGCTGCTTTAGTATATGCCAAATTCTGGCCGATACAAGCCCAGCTCTTTCCCAAGGTGTAGCCACCAGCCATTACCATATAAGTTAGGGCAAAATCCAGATGTTCATACTTGTGCAAGATACTGGCTTTGTTCCAATCCGGAATAAGCGTTCTGGAATATCCTGCCACCATGGAAACATCATCTGAAAACAGGGAAATCATAGAGCTAATCCAGGTAAGGGGCTGAATGCAATCTGCATCGGTGGTAAGGATAATATCTCCGCCAGCCATTGAGACAGCTTTTTCTAAAGCTTGTTTCTTGGGCGACAACACGTTATCGCGCCCCAGGACTCTGATGTAGCGAAGGTTT
>JAVEUB010000336.1:0-2775 GCA_034005785.1 Cloacimonas sp. (SeqCode)
ACGCTCTTCCGATCTATAATGCTCCGGTTGATTTGCTATTGCCTGCTCCTGGCTATCTGGAAATTGAGGCAGTGTCGCTTGCTGATATGGGACAGATTACCCGTAGCCAAAATCCTGCTGCCTCCAATACGATTAACGAGCTGATGCGCCTGTTCTACACTCTTGGCTGGATTCATCCCAATACAGCCGATCTGCCCTATTGGAACAACGCTGCCCAGGAATTACTGACTTCCCTGCAGGAGCATTCCGCTCCGCTCTTCGATCCTAAAGCCGTGAATATAGACCACCTGAACAAGGAAATATCCAATAATCCCACACAGCTTGAACAGCGTATTGCCGCGTTGTTTGAGAGCAGGAAGGAGATCAAAAGGTTTTAGAGTGTTTAGGTTTGGGCGTGCTGGCGAGATGAGGAGTGCCTGCGTCTCGCTGGCAAGGTCTGTTGGCGTCTCGCCGACAGTTAAACACGTGCCGACGTGGACGTCGGCATGGCCTTTCCTGCGGGGACGCAGGAATTCCTCAGCTCACCAGCATCCACAAACGTACTATCTTTAGTTCCAGATAGCTGAATTCCTCGTTAAAGGCAAAGAAAACAGGAGCTAAACGTTCCAGTCCCAGAGTCTCAAAGCTGGCTTTGATCCTGCTAAAATCTTCTTCGCTGAGGGTGGAAAACTCTTTTATCCGGGCAGGCTCTACTATGCCACCTGTTTCTACATGACGATGTAAATGCTCCACAATTGTACTCAATTGTACCCCGAATTGCAGCATACATTCCTGCGCACCGTGCCCAGATTTAAAGTATTGCGCCACTTGTTCGGTTTTACTGGTAGCTCTGGCAATTTCTCTGTATCTACTAACCACTGGAACCTTTGCAGGATCAATGCCCTTATCAAGGCAATAATTGCGGATAATATGCATGAAACTTTCACCAAATTGCCCTGCTTTGAAGCTTCCTACCCCGGATATTGCTAACAAAGCGCTCTCTTGCCGTGGATAATAAACTGTCATTTCACGCAGGGTTTTATCGGAGAAGATTATGTATGGGGGTACTTTACGCTCTTCAGCAATGCGCCTTCGTTCTGCGGCAAGCAGGCCGAATAGCTCCTCATCACCATCTCCCTTAGCAGGCTCTATCATTAGGGACATCAGCGATACAGGCATTTCGAAAGTGCTTTCTTTGTGCAGAATTGCCCAGCTTTTTTCGTTTAGTAAAACCCGGTAACCTGGATACCCTTCCGTAACTGCTTGTTCCTTTTTTAAGGAAAGATACAAGCTGCCCCACTGGGCTTCTGTCCATTCTTTCCCGATACCGTAAACGCTTAATTTATCAGCACCTGCGGCAATTACATCTTTAGCCTTAGACCCGCGGAGTGTTTTGATAACCTGCGCCACAGCAAAAGTTTCACCGCTGCGATATACCGCCGAAAGGAACTTCTGTGCCTGCACTGTGGCATCTGTTTTCTCGCCGTCTCCGCTCAGGCAGTTATCACACATACCACATTTTTGCTCAACGTAATCTTCCCCAAACCAGGTTAAAATAGGTTTCCTGCGGCATCCATGCGTTTCGCAATATTTTACCATAGCGTCCAGATGTTGCATGATTCTACGGTTTAGCTGTTCATCATCAGACGAGAGAATTATCTTCTTCAGCAGAACAATATCGCCCCTGCTGAAGAACAGCAAACAGGTAGAGGGCAGGCCATCTCTTCCGGCTCGGCCTATTTCCTGATAGTATGTTTCCAGGCTTTTAGGCAGATCAAAGTGCACCACAAAGCGCACATTGGATTTATTGATCCCCATCCCAAAAGCGATTGTTGCCACCATTATCTGAGTTTTATCGTTGATAAATGCTTCTTGATTGTGATGCCGATCCACATCCGACAACCCTGCATGATAGGGAAGTGCTATGAATCCCGCTGCCTGCAGCCTTTTACTGGTTTCATCCACCGTTTTACGGGTCATACAATAGATGATTCCGCTTTCCTGCTGGTGCTTATCCAGAAAGCTTAGCAAACGAATGAAGGTTTCTTGTTTTGGCTCCACCACAAGCAGCAAATTTGGGCGGTCGAAGCTCTCTATCACTTCATTTTCTGGCGGAATATCCAATATCTCACAAATGTCTTGGCGCACTTTGGGAATGGCTGTTGCTGTTAAGGCAAAACGTACCGCCGTAGGGAATCTTTTACAGAGGGTAGCAAGTTGACGGTATTCGGGGCGGAAATCATGCCCCCACATGGAGATACAATGAGCTTCATCGATGGCAATTAAACCGGGAGGATTGGTGTCCAACAGTGCCAGAAACGATTGCTTTAATAGAGTTTCAGGGGCTACATATAGCAGCTTCAGCTTGCCTGAACTGAAATCCTGCCGCACTCTTGCCTGTTCTTCCATGCTTTGTAAACTGTTGTGCATACCAGAGGGAATGCCCAACTGGCTTAGCTGCATCACCTGATCCTTCATTAGTGAAATCATCGGCGAAACCACCACGCAGCTACCTTTCAGCAGCAATGCCGGAAGCTGAAAACAAAGCGATTTTCCGCTGCCTGTAGGCATCACAGCCAGGGTGGATTTACCTTCCAACAAGCCAAGAATAATCTTTTCCTGAGAGCGCAAGAAACTGTCGTAGCCAAAACGTTCGCGCAGTACTTGATATATTTGTGATTCAGAGCTGTTCATCCTATCTCCCCCTAAATTTACTTCAGGCTAATCTGTAATTCCCTGCGTTCAAGTCAAGCAATAATTATTCTTCAGGCATCCCCATTTTAAAATGGGGATGCC
>JAVEUB010000337.1:0-2739 GCA_034005785.1 Cloacimonas sp. (SeqCode)
AGCATTAGGCTTTAAGCCTGCAATAAGCACCATTACTAATATAGGGAGGTTTCCGTGGAAAAGAAGATCTTTGTTCTGGATACGAATGTCCTGATTCACAATCCGCAAGCACTATTTGCCTTTCATGAACACCGGGTAGTAATTCCAATAGTAGTTATCGAAGAGATAGACCAGTTCAAAAAGGGCGTGGATGAAAAAAGCCGTAATGCCCGTCAGATTGGCCGCTATCTTGATGCTTTGCGAGGAAAAGGCAAGCTGCAAGAAGGCGTTCCCACAGATACGGGAGGGGTGATTCAGGTAACGGTGAACCGCGAAGTTAGCGATACAGCCGCCAAGTTGCTTTTTATGGATCGCAATGATAACCTTATTATCGGCACTGCCATGTATTTTAAAAATCTGTATCCCGATTCATTGGTAACCTTGGTTTCCAAAGATGTGAATGTGCGCATCAAAGCAGATTGCGTGGGCATCAATGCCGAAAACTTCGAAAACGATTTTATGAAGTTTGATGAGTTTTATACAGGCTGGGAAAGCCTGGAAATAGATGACGAACAATATACCGAACTGGAAACAAAAAGCCAGCTAACAAACATCTTTGGTGATTTCTTTCCGAATCAGCTATTGCGCGTGTTTACCGAGCGCAATCCTGAGGCAGTAAAAACACTGCGCTACGATCACAACGCTAATATGCTAAAAGTGATCAGCCATTACACCGGACAGGATATCTTTGGCATTAAAGCACTTAACTGGGAGCAGGAAATGGCGCTGGATCTGCTGCTGGATGATGATATCAAGCTGGTAAGCCTGTCAGGAAAGGCTGGAACAGGAAAAACGCTATTGGCTATGGCTGCAGGATTGCAGAAGGTAGTGGAGGATAGCAAGTATTCACGGCTGGTAATATCCCGTCCTATTTCTCCATTGGGTAAGGATTTAGGCTATCTGCCTGGAACTAAAACAGAGAAATTTAACCCCTGGATGCAGCCCATTTATGACAATATGGACATCTTGCTTTCGCTGCATGATGATAAAGGCAGTGAGATTTCCAAGAATAAGAAGAAAGCCAGCATGAACGATTTCATGGATTATGGCTTTATCGAGCTGGAGCCGCTTACCTACATTCGCGGACGCAGCCTGCCAAATCAGTTTATTATTATCGACGAAGCCCAGAATCTTAGCCCGCACGAGATGAAAACCATTATTACCAGAGCGGGTAAGAATACCAAGCTGGTGCTTACTGGTGATCCATATCAGATTGACACCCCTTATCTGGATGGCCAGAGTAATGGACTGTCTGTAACCGTGGAAAAGCTGAAGAATGAGGTGCTTGTAGGGCATATTACTCTGGATAAGGGTGAACGCAGCGCTCTGGCTGATCTGGCAGCTAAATACTTTTAAATATGATTAATCAAGTAGTGCCTCCGGAGCATAAAGACCGGAGCTGGGTAGAGGTAAACCTCTCTGCTTTTCGTGATAATCTTAGCTTCCTGAAATCCCGCATGGAACCCAGCCAAAGCTTTCTGATGATTGTGAAAGCTGATGCTTACGGGCATGGAGCAGCCGAGATCAGCAGAGTGGCAATAGAGTGCGGAGCGATCTATTTGGGCGTGGCAAATCCCGAAGAGGGTAAGCTGCTGCGTATTCAGAATTGCCTGGCACCTATTCTTGTGCTGTCGCCAAGTTTAGAGAGTGAGATAGCTACCATTATTGCCAATAAGCTTTGCCCCAGCGTTTCTACCTATGAATTTGCCAATAGCTTGAATAAGGCTGCGGTACTTGCCCAGACAATTGTGCCTATACATATAAAGGTAGATACCGGTATGCACCGCTCTGGTGCGGAACAAAGTGAGTTTAACGAGCTATTTCATAAAGTAGCACAGCTAAAGCATCTGTATATAGAGGGAATTTTTAGCCATTTCGCTGCTGCGGAATCGGACAATGATTTCTGCCATCTGCAGGAACAACGCTTCGAGGCTTTGCTGAATCAGCTACCCATAAAGCCGAAGTATATCCATATCGCCAATTCCAATGCAGTGCTTAATAAAAATGGCAATGCCTGCAATCTTGTGCGTTTAGGGATTCTTGCCTATGGGGTAAATACCTCCGCACACGAGCTTCCTTTGCAAGCTGTGATGACCTTCAAAGCCACGCTGTCGCAGGTAAAGAAGATTAAGCAGGGAGAAACGGTTGGTTACAATCGCACCTGGATTGCCGATAGGGATGGCAAATATGGTATTATCCCAATTGGCTATGCAGATGGCTACGATTTCCTGCTGGGAAACCAGGCACAGGTGCTGCTTAAAGGCCATTTGTGCAAAGTGATAGGCCGGGTTTCTATGGATATGATAACAATAGAGCTTAGCGATGTGCCGCACGCTGAAGTGGGGGATATTGCGATACTAATGGGAGCAGATGAGCCAGCCGTAAGAGCCGAATCTATCGCAAGTTTATATGTTGGCAATCCCTACGAACTGCTGTGCCAGGTGGGGCGCAGGGCTAAGCGCTATTATTACGAGCATGATAAGTTGTTGCATAGCGCACCTCTATCCCGCCGAGATTTTGTGCCTGACGATTTTAACGATACGAAATTGAACCAGATTATTGAATCGGCAATAGCGCAACGCCTGCAAAGCGAGGAAATAGGTGAACTAATCTACAAGGAAATCCTGAAGTCATTTTTCTATAACAAGGATAAGGACATACATTACCGGCATAACTTCCACCATGAAATCAGCTTTTCTG
>JAVEUB010000338.1:0-2761 GCA_034005785.1 Cloacimonas sp. (SeqCode)
CATTGTCGGGCTGAACCTTAATCAAATCTTTCATGGTATTAATTGCTTTCAGATTAATCTCGGTGATTACTTTAGCATCGGTAGTTTCAGAAGCCTGAATACGGTATAAACTAACAACGCTAAGGTATGGTTGCACGCTGGTGGGGTTGTTTTTGATAGATTGCTCATACTTGGTAATGGCATCGTTAAGCCGGCCTGATTTCTGATAGGCTATGGCTAAACGGCGAGAGATAAGATCATTTTCGGGAAATTTATCAAAGGCATATTCCAAGTAGGGAATGGATTCTTCGAAACGGTTTGCATCATACAGAAATAATGCCAGACGTGATTGTGCCACAGCATAATCCGGTTCTAATACAATCGCTTGTTTCAAAGCAGCTTCGGCTTTCGGCATGTTGTTTTGTTCCGCATAGAGATTGCCAATTGCCAGCCACAGTGTTTCATCTTCGTTTATCGCTGCAATTTTTTCCATTACGGCAAGGCGCTTAAGTGGCTGATTGGTTTGTTCATAGATGTCCATCAACAAATTGAGAGACTGCTGATGGTTAGGTTCAATAGCCAAATTTTTGTTCAGCGCTTCAGTAGCTTCGGGCATTTTACCCAACTTCACATAAGAAGCACCCAGATAGTAGTTAGCTTCCTTAAGTTCAGGATTTAAGCCCATAGCCAAATTAAGAGATTTTACTGCTTCTGCGTAATTACCAGTGTGGTAGTTATTTATGGCAATATTAAAGATCTTGTCCACTTCGGTAGAGACAAATTTATCCAGCTCGCCAATAAGGGAAGTTTGCAGGCTTTCCCAACGTTCTTCCTTAAATTTGCTGATATTGAAATTAAGCTGACGCAGCTCTGTGGTACGTGCGCTATAAAGCCGCATGGCAACAGCATAAGAGCTGTTGTTTGCCTGAGCAGTAAGATTGCCCATAACCAACACATCGCAACCTGTCATCTCAGCCAATTCCTTCATATCTTCCAAATCCAGATCATCTACATCCTTAAGAGCTGAAAGTTTAAATTGAGCCGCTGCCTCCAGCATATCCATCAATTCGTACTTGGGATGTTCAGCAAAGGCAAGCTGCAAATCGCGCACAGACAGCATCTTCTGTATGTAGCGGCTCTGAGAGTCCATTGCTTTTAAGGGAAGTATTGCTACTTTAGTAACAACTCCGGTGTAGGCTTCTGCTATATTTTTGCTGGGTTCCGGGACTGTGCGGTTTGCTATGCAACCACTAAGGGTTAGCACAGCTACTATCGCGATCAGTAACCATTTGTTCATTGTTCCTCCACTATCTATCTTAAGATTATCTTCTTTGATATTTCCAGAAATTTGGCAAATGCCTATCTGTCAAGGAAAACCCTGTCAGGCTCTAAAAATTCCAAAATCGAGCCGGTATGCATGGTGATAAATTCACCCATTTCCTTACGAATGATCAAGGCTCCGCTATTATTGATTCCAATAATCTCAACCTTCACCTTCAGACCACCCATTTCTACTATTGCCCATCTATTTTTGCCAAACAGATGTTCGTTACAATAGGTAAGATAGGCTAATTCGTTGCCCATCATGCTGGAAGAACCCTCTATACTCTTTATCAATGCTCGGTATAAAAAGGGGTTGGATATTTCGTGTCCCAAAATACTGGACAGGCTTAGTGCTCCGAACTTTCCCAGCTTGGCATCAATGGTGTTATTGGTGTTTATCCCAATTCCTATGGTGTAAAGCTGTTTACTTGGCTGATAGCGGCAAAGAATTCCCCCCAGCTTATTATCGTTGTACATGATGTCATTTGTCCACTTTATTTTAAGCTTTCCTTGCAGCGGGCTAAACATCTGCTCCAAACATCTATGCAGGCAGTAGCCTGTAAACAAAGCAAAAGAAGGTATGTTGTGATCATAGTGCACGTCGAAGGAAAACCACAAACCACCTGGAGGTGAAAGCCAGAGATGATCTGCCCTGCCTATGCCATCATCCTGAGTTCCCGCTCGCACAGCCATTAGCCCGTCGTTAAGTTCCTTCAGGCGTTGATATTCGTTCATGGTGCTATCCAGCTTATCGTAATAAAAATAGCTGCGCATGATCTTAGTCCTCTATAAACATAGCATCACCGTAACTGAAAAACCTGTAATGCTTATCTACTGCTTCACTGTATGCCCGCATTAGCAAATCGTAGCCAGCAAAAGCAGAAATCATCATGAGCAGTGTGGACTGAGGCAGGTGAAAATTAGTAATCATGGCATCCACAACATTGAACTTGATGCCCGGGTAGATAAATATATCAGTCCATTGAGAACCACTGTGCACTTCTCCATTCTCCCAAAAACTTTCCACACTGCGCGCACTGGTGGTGCCTACACAGATAACCCTGCGTCCTTCCTGCTTTGCCAGATTGATGGCAGCGGCACAAAGTGCTGGAATTGTTGCCAGCTCACTATGCATCACGTGATCGGTAATCCGCTCTGCCTTTACCGGCCTGAATGTGCCAATTCCCACATGCAGAATAATCTCCGCAAGCTGAATGCCTTTATTTTTTAGCTTTTCCAGTAGCTCTGTATCAAAATGCAAACCAGCGGTTGGGGCAGCTACTGAGCCAAGTTCTTTGGCATAAACTGTTTGGTAACGCTGATGATCCATGGCACCATCTTCACGCTCGATATAAGGAGGCAAGGGTATATGCCCAATGCGCCTCACTTCTTCCCAAAAGGGAACAGAACACCTAAAGCTAAGATCACGCAAGCCTTCGCTATCTCCCTGGCTGCAAAA
>JAVEUB010000063.1:0-11048 GCA_034005785.1 Cloacimonas sp. (SeqCode)
GGATTATTTGTAAAGGAAGATGGGTTCTTACCCATCACGGCTTGGTATTCTGCTTGGGTTACTTCATGTTTGTCGATATAGAATGAGGAAAGGGTCACATTGGAGGTGCCGTTGTTGAAAGTGCCACCAGCAACTGAGATAAAGTCATCATTTGCCGAATTGAGAGGATTATCTCTGGCTATCACTTTTACTTTATACTGGCTACCTTCTGCCATCCCATCATCTGCCGAAAGCCAGGTAATGCTTTTCCCCGTACCCGGGCTGACGTTACTGCCGATGGCACCGGATACTGCAGCGGGGGTAATATCATTGTATAGTGTTCCATTATTAGCTGAAACCAAGAGAGTTACATCGCATGCAGCATCTGCTGCAAGATCGTAAGTAATGGTTACCATGCCCGCTGAGGGTGTGGCTACAACATTGCTAACTACTGGAGCAGCAGCAAAAGCCAGAGCTGCCACAGTTAGCAGGATTATTGTGATTATTAGTTGTTTCATTTTGTCCCTCACTACTTCATCAGTGCGATTTTTGTGGCTGAGCTATGCTTGCCAGCAGTTAATACAACATGATAAACACCACTGGGAAGTGCGTTCCCACTGGAATCTTTGCCCTCAAAAACTAAACTGAAGTATCCGGTAGTGGAATGTGCACGGCTAATGGACTGCACAATCTGACCACGAAGATTGTAGATATTGATATTAACAACTACCGGTTCTTGCACCTGATAACTAATGGTAGTGCTGGGATTGAAGGGATTGGGGTAAATGGTTCGGATGCCAGTAAACAAAGGAATTGCAGGAATTCCGGGAGGTTCATCTTCAAGGTTGACAAGGATGTTTACGGAACCATGGAAGGATACTGCCCCATTCATTTCCATGCTTTGCAACCAATAATAATACCTTCCGCTGATAGGAATTTCATTATCAATGAAATTATAGGTATTCTGACTGGAAGAATTGGCGGGTTCGATTAGAACAGAAACCAAGCTGCTGCTATTCAAATCAGAGCTTGAGCCCCGATACACATAAAAACCTTGCAGATTGGTCTCAGATTGTGTAATCCATGTCAGTTGCACATAGTGCTGGACAGTGATTGACGCTGTAAAAGATGATAATTCAACGGGTAACGTCTCTTCTGTAATACTAAACGTGTTAGATTCACTGAAGCCGGTGAGGGCAAAAATAGGTACTGCGCATAACAGCAGCAGTACGAACAGGAACATTCTTTGTACCATTTCTTTCTCCTTATCTATTAGTGTTTTACATAAAATTACATTTATCTAACTGATAACAAAATTAAGAGTCATATTAACAGCTAACATTTTAGCATAGGGGTCACAATAGATATAAGCGGATTTTGTCAAGATAAACTTCACTCAAGCCTTCCCCCATTTTTCTTTTTATTCCCGCCTCCGTGGGAATGCTGATGCTAAAACAGTAATTACAGGAAAAATGGGGGAAGGACTGAATAGGAAATAACCTGTGTGAAAAAAAAACGTGGGGAACACCGGGCGGTGTCCCCACGTATCGGAGGGCATTCTATGTAGGGTCTGTAGGCTAATATCAGTATAATCCGATTTACCAGAAAAGCCAATAAATATTTTCGTACCTTGCTTATAGTGTTACGCAGAAAGGGTATTGAACTCATTGTATAGGTAGTGATGCAATCCATTATTACTCTGAGGCAACCTGAAAAAAGCCATAACGCCAATTCTAAAACACTAATGAATGCTTATGGCGACATCATCCCAAGTAGTTGATGAGTCTAAATTGAAATCATTCATAGATCCTTTACTAATGTTTGCCCAGTGCACTTTATCTATACTATCAAGTGATGTTCCTTTCTTCAGAGCTTCTAAACGCAAATTAGCATAATGTACAACAAAGAATCCCGCCAGGGATGGCAGTTCTTAGCGACGGGTTTCAACCCGGCGGTAAGAGGAAGTAAATTATAAAAAGCCCCATCGGGGCGACACGTGAGCTTGTTTAAATGCTTGCGTTTAAATCATCTGTCGCCCCGATGGGGCTAATACTTGTTTCATATTCGTGTACCGCCGGGTTGAAACCCGTCGCTAAAACCTGTCATCCCTATCGGGATTTTGCGGAAAAATGCCTGACAATCAGGCTATGATTATTGAGTAGTCGCTAAGAACTGCCATCCCTTTTGCGGAAAAATGCCTGACAATCAGGCTATGATTATTGAGTAGTCGCTAAGACTTGCCATCCCTATTTTTGAGGGACTCTTCATGCGGAATATACTGATCTCTCTAAGTTAAGCTATCTGTCAATTTTCGTAAAGGGATTTGTTATTGAGCAGTTCGTCCACATTTTCACTATTTGTAATGGCTAAATTACTGAAAATAGTAACAATTCTATTGAACAGTATCCAGCGAGCGTTTGAAAAGATTTGAGAGAATCCTTAGCGAATATACTCTTGAAATCGCAAGTATAATAGATTTAATGCATAAATTACTTGACGATTATTTCATCTCCATAAATTCAGTATTTGTCGGGATAAGATAAAATCCCTTTTGATTGCTGTTATCTGTTTAAAAGGGCTGTCCCTTGCCAATAACGAATAACTGGAGGAACACATGGAGCTTATAATTGATTCACTGAAAAAAACGTACCCCAATGGAGTGCAAGCGCTAAAAGATGTAAGTATAACCATTGGCAATGGGATGTTCGGCCTTTTAGGCCCCAACGGAGCGGGAAAATCCACTTTGATGAGAACTATTGCCACTCTCCAGGATGCTGATAGCGGCACTATTACCCTGGGCGATATTGATGTATTGAAAGATAAGAACGAAATCCGCAAGATTTTAGGCTATCTGCCTCAGGATTTTGGCCTCGATCCCAAGCTGAATGCCATCCAAATGCTAAATTACTTTGCCATCTTAAAAGGCATTCACAAAGCCAGCGAGCGCAAGAAATTGGTGGAAAGCCTCTTGGTTCAAACCAATCTGTGGGATAGCCGTAAACAGAAACTGGGGGGATTTTCGGGCGGTATGCGCCAACGTTTTGGCATTGCGCAAGCGCTATTGGGTAATCCTAAACTGTTGATTGTGGATGAACCCACGGCAGGGCTTGATCCTTCCGAACGAGTGAGATTTCACAATTTGCTTTCGGAAATCAGCCAGGATGTGATCATCATCCTTTCCACCCATATTGTGGATGACGTAAGCGATCTTTGCACCAAAATGGCGATCATCAATAATGGTGAATTGCATTATAGCGGAGAGCCGCTTACTGCCATAGCTGCCATGCATGGCAAAGTGTGGAAAAAAATCATCCCTAAAGAAGAATTGGAGGCTCACACGGCAAAATATTGTGTGCTCTCTTCCAAACTGTATGTAGGGCAATTAGCGCTAAGAATTTATAGTGAAAGTGATCCTGATGATGGTTTTGTGCCCACAGAGCCGCATTTGGAAGACGTATATTTTTATTATATCGGCACTTCCACGCACCACGAATAGGGCACGAAACGATGTTTTGGTATATCTTTAGCCACGAATTGCGTAGTCGCTTTCGGATGCTCTCCACCTGGATGTATATGGTTATATTTTTTGGCATCGCGTTTCTGGTAGCCAATGTTAGTGGTGGTGCTTTTGATGATATTGAGATGAGTGCTGCAAAAAGCGGTGAATTTGTCTTTATGAATAACCCTCTTAACATAGCCTTTGCGGTAAATATTATTTTATATTTTTGCACCATCGTGTTCGCTGCTATCTTTGGCAGTAGTGCAGTAAACGATTTCGAAAATGGCAGCTACGAAATAAACTTTACCAAACCTGTAAAACCTCGCACCTATTATTTGGGCAAATTAGCCGGCGCTTATGTGAGTGCTTTGTCCGTTGCAGTTGCCACCATCCTGGGCTTGGCCATAGGATTTCAGATGCCCTATTTGGCGGATTTCAAAGTGGGTCCTACGATGCCTCTGGCTTACCTTCACGTCCTCTTTTATTATACCATTCCCAATCTCTTTGTGCTTGGTTCTGTGTTTTTCGCAGCGGGTTTGCTAAGCCGTAAAGTAATAAATAGCTATATCTTTGGCATCGGCTTTTTCTTCTCCTATCTATTGGCTTCAGCTTTGATCCAGAATGTGGAAAAAAGCCTTTTGGCAGCCATTCTGGACCCTTTTGGCATGAACAGTCTGGAAGAAATTAGCAGATATTGGACATCGGCTCAGAGCAATGCAAATTACATCCCTTTCTCGGGAGTGTTACTCTGGAACAGATTGCTTTGGATTGGCTTAGCAATCTTGGTAGTTATCTACACAGCGTACCGCTTTGAGTTCAAAACCGCAAGCAGCAAAAAGCAGAAAAAACAAAAAGCTTCCGCCCCTGCACCAATCATAGAATTGGACTACTTCACTAAAGTGCGCACCCAGCCCTACCATTCGTGGAAACAGTTTTTCCCCTTATGCTGGCAAGGATTCAAGGATATCGTATTCAATCGCACCTTTCTGGTGCTGATCTCTTTTTTCTCGTTGTTTCTCGTGATGTTTGTTGCAATTGGGGATAATGGTGTTTATGGCACAAAATCGTACCCCCTCACCAGCTATGTGCTGATGATACTTGAGGGAAGTTATCTTCTTTTTGGGCTGATTATCAGCACGTTTTATGCGGGTGACCTGCTATGGCGCGAAAAAAGCCTGAATATGGATCAATTGTTCGATACTACTCCGCATCACAGCTATGTAACATATTTATCGAAGCTGGGTGCCATCCTCTTGATGCAGCTTAGTTTACTGCTTACCATCATGCTGGTGGGGATTGTGTATCAGCTTGTAATTGGAGATGTTCGCATCGAATTGGGATTGTATGTAACCGAGCTATTTATCGTGCAATTTCTGGGCTTATTGCCCCTTACCCTGATGCTGTTTTTCCTGGCTATCGTGATGAACAACAAATATGCTGGATATCTGGCAATAATCCTTTTTTATGTGGCTGTAGTATCTTTACCGATCTTGAATATAACCCATCCTCTGCTTACGTTCTTTAGTGGTGAGGCATTTTATTCGGAAATGAATGGTTATGGTGTATCGCTATCCCGTTTCTTCATCCTGAAAGCCTATTGGGTACTATTTTGCCTAATACTCACCTTTATTGGCTTCAAATTTTGGGATCGGGGCATGGATCATAGCTATCGCAGCAAGATAAAACGCATCCATAAAAACGGTTATGACACAGGTTGGAAGCTGGCTACTCTTAGCCTGGCTGCCTTCCTGCTCTTGGGTGGTTTTTTGTACTATAACATGAACATCCTAAATGACTACGAAAGCCCCAAAAGCCAGATTAAGCTGCAAGAAAACTACGAAAAGGACTATAAAGCGAGGCTTACAGCTCTGCCCCAACCCAGCATCAGCGAAGTGCACTACAGCGTAGATATCCATCCCAGCAAACGCAAAATGGATCTTGGCGGTTCCTACTGGTTAGTAAATAGAAATCCAGAGCCAATCGATACCTTGGTAATATCTTACAATGCGGAATATGACATTCCGAAGCTGAGTTTTAGCCAGACAGCTACCTTGGCGCATAGTTACCAAGACTATGGTTTGCGCCTTTACAGCTTGCCCCAAGCGCTTGCTCCCCAAGATTCTATGCGTATGGAATTTAGCCTGCAGCACGCCCCTAAGGGGATAAAAAGCAGCGGCTCTGGCTCTGATGTAATGTGTAACGGCACATTTGTTAATAATAGCGTTTTCCCGTCATTTGGTTACGAAGAAGTGTGGGAACTAAGCGACAATAACCAGCGTAAGAAAAAAGGCTTGCCTCCCAAGCCCAGAATGAATGCCATAAGTGACAGCTCGCAATACAGGAATTCTTATGTAAATGCAAATTCAGATTATGTGCGCTACAGTGCAGAAATAAGCACAGAAGAGGGTCAATTAGCCTTTGCTCCGGGAGATTTGCTTACCAGCTGGACAAAAGATGGCCGCTATCATGCCAGCTTTGGAAGCACCGTGCCGGTATTGAATTTTGTCGCTTTTGTAAGTGGTAGATACGAGAAAGCAGCCGCAAAGTATCAGGATAAAATAATCGAAATCTACTATGATAAAAAGCATACTTTCAATATCAAGTCTATGCTGGAATCGGCTACAAATTCCCTGAAATACTATGATGATAACTTTATGCCCTATCCGCACAAAGCCCTGCGGATAGTGGAAGTGCCCTATGTATATTTTGCGCAGTCCTTTCCGGCTCTAATCCCTTTCTCGGAAAACATAGGTTTTACCGCCAAAGTGGATCCAGAATCTAAAACCACAGTGGATTATCCTTATCAAGTAGTAGCGCATGAGATTAGCCACCAATGGTGGGCACATACCGTAATAGGAGCCAATGTGCAAGGGTGTACACTGTTCTCCGAGTGCTTCGCCGAATATTCCTCCTTGATGGTACTAAAACAAAAATATGGCACTGAACGCCTGCGCCGACAGTTAAACTACGTTAACGATTCTTACCTGACGGGTAGAAGTAATGAATATAAAGAGGAACAGCCTTTGTATTTGAACGAAAATCAGGGGTATCTAAACTATAATAAAGGCACTTTGGTGATGAATGCCTTGCAAAGCTATATAGGAGAAGAAGCCGTCAATAAAGCCTTGGGCAACTTTTGCCGTGATTATGCCTACCACAGCAATCCCTTCCCGCTTTCCACGGATGTTTTGCCCTACCTGGAAAACGCCCTGCCAGAGCAGTTAAAATATCTGGCAAACGATCTCTTTGAAACCATTACCCTGTATGACAATAAGATAATAGCCACCAAACGCAGCTACGATGACAAAACCAAGGAATATACCACCACCATCACCTTCAGCACAGATAAAGCCCGCTACGATGGTTTGGGAAAAAAAGAACGCATCCCCGTGGCAGATTTATTGGATATTGCCCTATATGACGACAAGGAAGAAAAACGCCTGGCTATGGACACCATTAATGTGAGTGGCGGAAAGCAAACCTTAAGCCTGAAAAGCAAAGAAAAACCGGGAAAAGTAATCCTGGATCCCTATTTCAAAATGATCGATGCCGATAGGAAGAATAATATCAAAACCGCAGGGTAAGAGCTTGTGTGAGTCCGCGTTTTAACTCAAATTATTGCTAATCAATACTGTTAACTGATAATTACAGAAAAACACTACGCAATAATTTAAGTCAAAATCTCTCCAAGGGTGGTTCTCACGGGCGCAGCCTCGCACTAAAATCTATTGACGTATTGTCAGCCATTCTGCAAGCTGTACATAAATGAGATTTCGTTTAAGGAGATGATCATGAAAACCGCACTATTAATTGCCTCACTTCTATTTAGTTCGCTGCTAATTGCCACTCCGCGTGGCTTAACTACCCGCGAGATTCCAGTAAGTGACGTTGTGGTTAGCACACAAGAGATGGTTTCGGAGTTTATCCAAGTGCCCCAGACTCAAATCCAGACAGCTCCAAACCGTGATGCATGGCTGGAACAGGACTATCTGAACCTCAATATGTTGCTGCCAGCCGGTGCGCAATATGGTTTCAAATTTAACAATTCAAGCAACGTCTCAGAGCCTTATGGCAGCATGGGTGCTTTAATTCCCGAAAGCAAGCAGGCGATTCGCAAAGCTCCTACCTGGATGAGGGCAGAATTAAGCGGAGTTTTGGCACAACTTGAACCCGCAAAACAGCTTATCTGGGCTGACCTGATCAATACTGCTGTTGATCCCTATGTGGATGAAATCTCTTTCTGTGTTGCCAATTCATCTCCGCAATATCTCTCTTCCAGCTTCGCTTTACCTCAGATGTTTACGGAAAACGCTGTAGCCATTTATGCCATGGCAGGTCAGTTGCCATACGTGCAAATCGTTGATACGGGACAATCTCTGCCGGGTGGAAACTATTATTCCACCACCAGCTATTACAAGAAGAATGCCAGCGGTCAAACTGTGCAGATAAGCGTTCCCCAAGAGCTTTACTACTGGTACATCGTGCATCCCAAACTCACCGACGAAATTGCTGCCTACATCGATCCCGCTATCATAGAAAACAACAGCACGCACACCAATAATATCGCAGAACCACCTGTGGGAAAGTTTTGGCGCACCTATCTTTACAGTTTAACCGAGGGTGAATATCCTGTGCTTAGCGACAGCCTGCGGCAATGCCAAACGCTGTTTAACCGTGATGGCAGTACCAATGATGCTATTCATGCTGTGCAGACGTGGATAAATAGTAACATGAGCTTTAATTCCAATAATGAACGTCCCCATCAGCCTGTACGCATTATTGCCAAACGCATGGGGCGTTGTGGAGAATATGCCGATTTAACTGCTGCCTGTGCACGTTTGGCTTTAATCCCTTGCACCAGTATCAGCTCTGTATCCACAGATCACACCTGGAACGAGTTTTGGGATGAAGATTGGGTAGCTTGGGAGCCGGTAAATGGCTATATCAACAACCCCCTGGTGTACGAAAACGGTTGGGGTAAAGTATTCGGCAGCGTGTTTGAAACGCGCTCAGATGGCTTATTTACCCCCGTTACGCAGCGTTATTCAGAGGGACAGGCAACTATTCTCATTCAGGTGGTGGATAGCACTCTTCGGCCTGTAGATGGAGCAAGAGTGGTGCTGGCTATATTGGACACAACTAACCGCTTTGATTGCGAGCAATATACCGATAACGATGGTATGGTAAATTTCAGCGTAGGTGAAAACCGAAACTACCGCGCTCGCACCGAAACTACCTTTGGTCTGTGGCCTGCACAACCAGGAACCTATATGCAACTGGTGGAAAATACTGAAGCCGGGCAGATTTATCCCTATATGTTTGTAATTCCAGTGCCCATGCCTGTACCAAGTGTGGAGCAATTGCCAGCGCCTGCAGATCCTATTCAGGATCACCGCTTCAGGGTTAGCTTTCAAAGCTATGGCTACTATATAACCGGCTTGAATCTTTGGGACGATATAGATGTTCTGGGGCTTCAACCTTCTCATTACAAAGCAGTTAATACCCTGTGTAATGCGTCTTTTATGGTAATGGATAGCGATAACCAATTGTTCTGGTCAATAGATCATTTTGGCAGTGCCTACAGCTATCTTAGCCCCACAGCCAATGGAAACACAGTGTTTAACATCCCGGTAGGGCAGGATTGGTATGCCTTTGTGGATAACTCGCACAGGCACCGGAATGCTGTGCAGTTATCGGGAGAAATGTTCTTCGAAAGCTGGGGTTCGGCTGTTACAGACGAAGTGGCAGAAATGCCTGCTATAAGGCTCCTGAACAACTATCCCAATCCCTTTACCAGTAGCACAACTTATGCCCTGGAACTATCTAAACAGTCCGAACTGAGCATGGCAATTTACAACCTGAAAGGGCAGAAAGTGCGCAGCTTTCCCCCTGTGATCTATGCTGCAGGAAAAACGCAAATAGCCTGGGATGGAAAAGGCGATAGAGGAGAAAACCTGGCTTCGGGTGTTTATCTGTGGAAAACTAAGTGTGGCACTGTTACTCAAAGCAGTAAGGTGATGCTGGTTAAATAGTTAATGGGTTAGTGATTTAAGCCGATGGCTCTCACTTTGCAGATCTCACTGGCGAAGCCTCTCACTGCTTTAGCTCTCACTTTGCAGATCTCACTATTTTGTGTTATTTTGTAATCCGCGGTTTAACTCATATTTTTGTCCCTGACAATGTAGTAGTCTTACATAAGATATTGTGGGACAAAAATATAAGTCAAACACGCTCCAAGGGTGGCTCTACAGCGAAGCTCTCACTTTGCAAATCTCACCGGCGAAGCCTCTCACTGCTTTAGCTCTCACTTTGCAAATCTCACTGGCGAAGCCTCTCACTGCTTTAGCTCTCACCTTTTTACCACCTTGCCAACAGCCACATCGCTGCCCGAAACTGCTTTGATGATATATATTCCCGCTGGGGCTGTGTGATTATCTGCATCCATGCCGTTCCAGGTGAACTTGTTTTCTTCAGCCTGCATGCTGATAACCTGGCTGAAAAGCTTTTGCCCCCGGATGTTATAGATCGTGGTGCTGATAGGAGCAGCGCTTTTGCTAAGCACCTTGATGGAAAGCTCTCCCGCAAAGGGATTGGGATACATAGCGCTTATCTGCAAGGCAGGCATATCCAAAATAAAACCATCGTCAGCAGCGCTTCCACCCCAGATTCTTGCTACAAACTCGGGATGATCGATATAGGGATTGCGGTTATGCTGGTAGTTGTAAACTCCTGTGTTACGCGTAATTTCTGCAGCATCAGGTGGATCGGCAATATGCCATTGAAGTAGTACCGGCAGCATGTCTTCACCCTGTTGCACAAGGCTGTTACCGCTATAGCGTGTATTAAAATACAGCAAAGCACGGGCAATATTACCTTTAAATTGATCGGCAGGCTCAAATACCATATGTCCGGTGGCACTATTTCCCCGATAGCTCTGACGCGGTGTGCTGGTATAATAAACAGTGGCAGAACTGTGGTTGGCAACAGTGGTTAAAGGATAGTTACCCCGTGAGCTATTCACCACCGAATTTGTCACAAACAGATGATGCAGGTCTGATTTCATCTTAGAAGTTTCGCTCCCCGTGAACCAACTCTGAGCGTAGGTATGCTCAGTATTTGGATCGGAACTGCCATTGTAGGAAGAACTTATCGAGTAAACCTGTCCCGTATAGACGCAGGTTACCGTTCCGCCAAAGTTATCCAGGGTTTGAAACAGCACATCTTTGGAAGTGTCATAGCTGGTATTTGTATTATTCGAAATCAGGCTACGCAAGCCGTTATAGAGCGGTTGCCCGGTCAGGCTGATCACGCTGTCGTAATAATCTGCGTAAAGCCCCAGGGTAAAGCTCAGTATTAGCAGGCATAAGCTGTACTTAAGTATAGTTTTAAACATCGTTTTATTTCCTTTTGTTAGATTTGGTATATAAATTCAATCTGTCATTCCCGCGGAGGCGGCTGTGTGAAAACGTTTTGTCATTCCCGCGGAGGAGGCTGTGTGAAAACGCTTGTCATACCCGCAGAGGCGGGTATCCAGCCCATTTACAAGTTCTGTAAGAACTGAAGATAATCA
>JAVEUB010000339.1:0-2736 GCA_034005785.1 Cloacimonas sp. (SeqCode)
GATTTTGCCAGTTCTAAGGTCTTGGCTTGCAGCCAATAGTAGTTATTGGGCCAGGGAATCGCAGCCAGGGAATTTAATGCTGCCCAATCAGTCCATTCGATTAAGCCCACATTATCGAACCAAGCTGTTGCAGCACCAACGGTGCCTGTAACTGAAAGGCGAATATCATAATAATAGGCATTGGGAGGAATGCTAAGCTCTTCGAAATAATATGCCCAATCGTTACGTCCAACCAAATCTGTAGTTACATACTCCATTGCGATAACACTACCATTCGGCCTGCTACTGTAATAGCGAATGGCAATATTTGCGGTAGTAACGTTATTAGTTTTTATCCAGCCATGCAGCGTGTATTTCTTGGTATTATCATATATCTTGCAGCGATCGGGAATTGTAGATGTTACGCTGCTGGAAGTGGTATTCAGCATGGCGCTACGGCTGCCATCGATAAAATCGGTGGTGGAATATGCAGGTGGAATCCATAAATCACAACCCTCATTCTCGAAGTTACCATACCAGATGGTTTCTGCGCCAAACCTCAGCAAACAATCTGATACGGGTTCTATCATATTTATTTCAGAGATAGACCCGCGACGTGGCAGCTTGATTGGCGCAGTATTGCTTTCTGCGTTAGTGTGGGTAAGCAGTTGCTGTGTAGTGTTAAACGCAGAGCTGGTTACAGCAGGATTATCAAAATCTGTAAGCACTGCGGCTTCAAGAGCGTTTTTATCCACCCATAGCCGTGTGTTTAGTTCTCTGGAGCGCATTGCCAGGTAGTCCAGAATGTAAATACCAAGTTGCCCGGTGGCAGAAAGGGGCAGATAATTACTGATAAAAACCGGTTTAACCCTATAGTTTTTTAATCCTTCTGGATAGGCATCGGCATACAGAATCATGCTGGGCATGGTTTCTGGATAATCAAGATCAAAGGCAAAGTTACCCAAAGAATGGGCAATCAGCTTATTATTATACATCTCCAGCCCCTGAATGATATGCGGATGATGCACAATCACCAGATCCGCACCGCTATCTACAGCGCTATGGCGAATGGCTATATCCCATTGATGGGGTACGTCATTACGATAATTATAGTCCTCATCTTCAGTATCTTGCCAAAATGGATTACTTTTGTCATAGCCAGAGCCAGGCGTTAAGGAATACTCACTGCCTCCGTGCATCTCCACTATTTTCAGATCAGCAACCGCGTTAACAGCCTCAATTTGTTGTTCCACATAGTAAGGGGTCATATAGGCAAAACCAGGCTTGTTAAAACCAGCCTGCAGAAAGGGTTGTGCATCGTTATATTGCCCGGTACGGTCGCAACTGCGCAAGAAGGCTATATTCAAGCCGCGGCGGTTAATAAACACAGGTTCATACGCTTCATACGAATCTGCTCCTGCTCCGCTATACAGAATGCCATTTGTATCCAGATAACTTATCATTTGCTGTAATGCAGTAATACCATAATCTAAGGTGTGGTTATTTGCCAGGCTTACCACATCAATACCTGCATAGGCTAAACCGCTTACATTGTTAGGACTACCACGGTACACAACGCTTTTGGTGGGATGAGGAGAACCGACATTTGCCAGAATTACTTCCAGATTTGCCACTGTGATATCGGCAGCATCGCCAAGAAGTGGCTTTGTAGGTGCAAATATCGCATTTACCCCTTGGGTTGGGATGATGCCACCGCTGCTTTCATAGCGACGTGCCAGCATAACATCTCCAATAAAATTAAGCGTTAACGGCAGGCTTGATTCACCCAAATCTACGGCTACATTAGCAGCAGCATAGCCGCTTTTACCAGTGGAATCTGTAACCTTAAGCGTTACCGTGTAAGGGTGTGTAGCGTTTACAGTAAACAAGTGATAAGGATTGGCAATATCGCTAAACGTGGAATCCCCAAAATCCCAAGCGTAGGAAAATGTATCACTATCAGCATCTATCACCGTACTGATGAATGAATAGCCAATATCCCGCCCCACGGGTGGATTAACGCCAATACTTACCCTGGGAGCTATAGGTAAATCCTCACTAACGTCTTCGATGGCATCAAAATAGACGTTTCTGCTACTTACTCCATCCAGATCATTTACATAGATAATACCTGTTACAACGGGCAAATAGCCATAGAAGGATTGCCAATCAGCAGCTAAAGGCAATTGATAATCATTCCATACTCCCGTTTCAAAAGCTCCCTGATACACTGGCACCCAAGCTTCAATATCTACAATGCGGTTTCCGGAAAAGCTGTAGAAGATTTGATGTACACCATCGGTGAAGCCTATGCCTTGCACTTTGGCTCCGGAAGAGGTTTTCGCTTTTAACTGAATAACCCCGATACTATCCATGGCGAGCGGATATATCTGTTGTAACTTCCAGCAATTTCCGCTAAGTTTTAAGCAAAAGGGGCTACCATCGGGTGTTGCGGTATCCAGGCTCCAGGAATCAGGATTCAGGTCTTCGTCGGTCCAGGAAGCTAAAGTTATGGTGCCACTGTCGAAATTCTCCAGCGGGGTTAACCGTAGCGCTGCATACATGCTGCCCAAAAGGAGCAGCATTATTGCGCATAACAGCAATTTAACTTTCATGGTTAACCTCCCATGCTTTGTAATATAGCCTTGCTTCTATCATTCCCGCGGAGGCGGGAATCCAGCCCTGATGAATCCCATTAGGGATGACACAAATAAAGCGTTGCAGTATAGACATATATCTGCCGTTCTTACAGAACTT
>JAVEUB010000340.1:0-1287 GCA_034005785.1 Cloacimonas sp. (SeqCode)
GTTACCCGCAGCAAGGGTTAGCGTGCCCAGATAGGGGAAATAGCCATCAGCATAAATCTCGATAGGATACTCTCCTTCGTAGCCATTAAAAGTAAAATTACCATCTACAAACAGCGTATCCGGCTCGTAACTACCGATAATCACGCGCGCTGAAACTGGCAGTCCACCATTACGCACAAGCGCATTAAGCACTGCTGCCGCTTTGGGTTGCATTATCAGATCGCAGGTTGTCCAGGCGTTGTTATTCACCGTAAAACTGTTCACTATAGTATCGAAATAGCCTTTTTTCTTGGCTTGAATATTGTAGGCATTAGAATTTAGGGGGCGATAATAACGCCCCGTGACAGGACTGGAGCGGCGTGGCTCGAACCAGGGAGCCGAGTGCTGTTGAATAATAACTTCGGCTTCCAGAGGGGCATTAGTTCCCGCTTCCAAAACTTGGCCGGTAAGCATGGCAGAAGAGGGCACTGCGGAAGAATATCGGAGAGCGCGGTTAATTAGCCATTCAACCCCATTGCTGCAGCGCTGAATGGTATTCACCATCAGCGTGGAATCGGGCTGAAGATTGGAGGTTCCGCACTCGATTAGCAGGGCAATTGTGCCATACTGCTGATACATCCAATCGTGATATGCGCCTTTTCGGCTGAGGTTGGGATAACTTTCGTATGTTCCTCCTCCAGCTTCCTTGGTTATCTGAGCAGCAACACCTGCACCGATGCTGGCAGCAAGGGCAAGATCAGGGCTGGGACGCACTTCCTTCCAGTTGAAGGGGTGATAAATTTTCTCAGAAAAATTGCCCGTGCGGGACGAATGCCAGCAGATCGAATAGATAAATTTATACTGATCACACAAGTTTTTTATCGCCCGGGTTTCGGATTCGCTCATGGGATAGGGTCCGCGATAATAATCATACACTTCATCGCCTCCAGGCTGCATCAAAGTGTCCCCATGCACCCAATTGTAACTGAAATTACGATTAATATCCACACCATCTGTATCATAGCCAACGGCAGGGGAAAAATCGAAAATGCCATTCAGGTCATTATCACGTTTATTTTTACGATAAGAGACATCAACGTTTGCAGTTACCACGTTGTGCCCTTCCGGATTAGCGGTAGGAACGAACCACAGATCAAGCTGACGAATCCACTGATTATAGGGGAATTGGCCACGTTTGGTAAGTATTTCATGGATGTTATCCATGGTAATCTGCACGCCCAAAACCTCTTCTGCGTGAACTTGCCCCACGAACAGCAAGGCCGGTTCATCTTCGTCGATAGCAACGTT
>JAVEUB010000064.1:0-6689 GCA_034005785.1 Cloacimonas sp. (SeqCode)
ATTTAATATAGACTATCCGGTTCTTATTTTAGACTCAGATTGGAATTACGGAGCTTTCCTGATTGGCACAATCGCACTCCAATTGCGCTTTTTCTAATTTCAAAGTTCCGATTTCCCAACTGCTCTTTCCAAAGCCTGTCCAAACGCCTCGCTAATTTGCAGCAATCTTGTCCGCAAACAGTCCAAAAACGTCCAAATAGGCGCTTGGACATTTCCAAAGCCAGTCCTATATAAATCACCACCAATCAAAGCCTTATCCCCACTTTCCACTTGTGTCACAACTTGCAGCTTTGGGTGTCAGTTTATACAGAATTTTAGCTATGATTAAGCTAAGCTATTGCTAATAAAGGAGTTTACGATGAAAGTTACCTACAAGTATAACCTGGGGGCATATCAGGGCAAAGTGGATGATATGATTTTCTATGTGGATAAACGTAGCGGGCGGACATTGGCACGCAGGGCGTTTACCTTTACGAACCACAGCGGGCAGGCACCGTTTCGGCAGGCGCAGCAGATGATTTATGCAATTAAGCCCTCGGAGACTTACAAGCAGCAATTGCTGGATTACTGTATGTCTTACAACAGTTTACCCGAAGCGGAGCATAAACAGCTTTTCACCTGGTGTCACGTTTACAACAAAATAATGTGGAATATGCAGAAAGCGATGCCGGAAAGCGTGGATTTGAAAACTATCACGCGCCAGCAGATTATAGCAGAGAATCTGCCCTGCAACAGCCTGAAAGCCGCTATTGATGCAGGCTTACTGCCCAAAGTGAAAGGCTATGAGCGATTTAGTGCTGTTATTTGAAGCGGGTTGATTGGGGAAAGGTGTGTGTAATCACGGGTAGGGTTTGGCGGTATTGTGAAGCCGAGGGGTAGATTAGTTCCGACGAGGATGTAGGGATGTATTTCCGACGAGGACGTCGGAAAGGCCTTTCCTGCGGGGATGTGGGGATGTAGGGATGAATTTCCGACGAGGACGTCGGAAAGGCCTTTCCTGCGAGGACGCAGGAACTCCACGTGCAGGAACTCCCCTGCTGATAGTATATTAGGGTAAGATATTCCTGATTAGTTTTATTAAGTCACGTTTGGAAAATGGTTTTGAGAGGTAATGTGTGCAACCTGCAGCAAAGAACTTTTCTTTATCACCCACCATGGAATAAGCCGTTACAGCCACAATCGGAGTGTTTACATAAGCCTGCATGCCTTTGATTTTTTGAACTACGCTGATGCCGTTGATACCAGCCCCCAAGTGAATATCCAGCAGGATAGCAGCGTACAAATTGTTTCCTATCAATTGCAAGCCTTCTTCCCCACTTCGGGAATACTCTATGGAAGCAATGCCGGTTAACATCTTGCTGGTTAGAGCATAGTTAAATTCATCGTCGTCGATAAGTAGAATACGGGGCAGGATAGAAACAGGTTTTTCGTATTCAGGGTCATTGCAGGTGAGGGGCAAATCAAGGTCTTTCTCATCATCCACGCTATCACGTAAATATTTGGCAGGGAAATTAATGCAAAATTCGCTTCCCACTCCTGGCTCGCTGTTTAGCAGAATATTCCCCCCCAATAATTCAAGATACCCGCGGGAAATGGTTAAACCCAAACCGGTGCCTTCGTAGGTGCGTTCGTAACCTTCGCTGGCTTGTCGGAAGGCATCAAAGATAAAATCCTGCTGATGTTTCGGAATTCCGAAACCTGTGTCTATCACCTTGATGCGAACGCAATTTGTGGTATCCCATAGCTGCACTACTACCTGAACCGTTACGCTCCCGGAATCGGTGAATTTTATAGCATTGTTAATCAGGTCGTTAACAACGTGTTCCAGTAGATGAGGATCGGTTAACAGAAACACGTTTGGCGTGTTAGCAACAAACTTCAAGGCTATGCCTTTCTGCTCGGCCATTGCGGCAAAAAGCCTCACTAACCTGCGAATAAAGCTATTAAGTTCTATGGATTGCAGTTTTATCTCCTGCTTATTAGCCTCCACTCGGGATAAATCCAGAATAAGGTTCAGCGTGTTTAACAGCCTTTTACCGGAAATGTGAATTGTGCGCGCCATATCAATGGCTTCTTTATCTTTCAGCGCAGATAACAGTATCTCGGAAAAGCCTAATATGCCATTCATAGGAGTGCGCAGTTCGTGGCTCATGTTCGCCAGGAATATGGATTTAAGCTTATTGACGTGCTCTGCTTCTTCTTTTGCCTTAACAAGTTCCTTGGTAATCCGCTTTCTTTCGGTGATATCTTCTTTTACAGCAATGAAATGTGTAACTACACCTGCTAAGTTTGTAACTGGAGAAATAGAAGCCTCTTCCCAATATAGCTCACCATTCTTTTTGCGGTTATGAAATTCTCCATTCCAGGTTATCCCGTTAGTTACACAATCCCACAAATAACGGTAAGATTCGGAATCTGTTTCTCCTGATTTTAAGATGCGCGAGGTTTTACCCAGCGCTTCTGCTAAAGAATAGCCGGTGATTTTGGAAAAGAACTCGTTCACATACTCTATCTTGCCTTCAATATCGGTGATGATGATAGATACTGGGCTTTGCTCTACAGCGCGGCTAAGTTTTCTTAGCTCATCTTCCTGACGCTTACCCTTAACAATTTTCCACACAGAATCCATAATCAAGGTAAGCTGCAGCGCGTCGGTTTCGTCATAATCAGCAGCCTTATTCATCAATCCCAATACTGCTTCAATTTTGCCATCACAGAATACGGGAATAGCCATTAGTTTTTTTAGTTGAGGGTGTATCTTAGGCATCCCCTTTTGGGGAATTTTGGGGACGTGCACAGCGTTGTTGATGAATGGTTTTCGGTTGTGGATAGCCTCTCCCCAGATTCCTGTATCATCCAGGTGATATGATTTTTTCTGGCGGGGGTTTTTCTTTTGCGTATCCTGTTCGCGAGTCCAGCTAAAAGCCTCTGCTTCCTGTTTATCTTCAGAGTAGAAAAAGATGTAACCGTTTGAGCTTTCGGATAGTATGATTATTTCGCTAAGAGCAAATGCCAAAAACTCTCCCCAAGTACCTGTGCGGTGTTGCAGGATATTGACCATGCTTTTCAGTCTGGTTTCATTTCTAAGAACCAAGGTTTCTGCTTTCTTGCGTTCAGAAGTGTCAGAGATGATAATCTGAACCGCTTTTTTATCCTGAAACTTTAACACACTGGCATATACATCTGCAGGAATATACTCTCCATCAAGGCGTTTAAACATATATTCTACCGGGCTGTTTTGCTGTTTACCCCTTACAATACTACTCAAGTTTGCATTGGCCAGCTTGATGTAATCTGGATGAATAAATTCTGTAACCGGCTTTCCCAGCAGTTGGTTGGCAGCAGTGGCATGCACCAAGCTAACTGCAGCAGGATTTACATATTCTAATATACCTCCAGAATGAACGGCTATGCTGATAGGCGCGTTATCCAGAAAAGTGCGATAGCGCTCTTCACTTTCCTGCAAGGCACATTCGGTTTTTTTACGTGCGGTTATATCGGTAAACATGCCAAATGAACCAACATACTCTTCCGCATCGTTGATGATAGCCGTTGCCGAAACTAATGCCCAAACCACAAGTCCGGCTTTGTTCTTCAGCTTAAGTTCATAATTGTCCTTCTGGCCTCTGGCTCTTTCCGCCATCTTAATCCGGTGTGCTGGTAAATCTTTCTCGGGTATCCATTTCTCCATGCTGAAGCCAAGCATGTCTGATTCATCACAAGCCAGAATATCCAGCATTTTCATATTCACATAGGTAGTAAAGCAGTTATTATCCAACATCCAGATACCCTCATTGGATGTTTCCACTACTCTGCGGAACATGGCTTCGCTATCTCGCACAATACGTTCTGAACGCTTTTTTTCGGTAATATCGCGTACAATATTTAGGAACAAATCTTCCTCATATTGCACAAAACGAGATTCGAAGTGTTCGGCTTGCCCCACGTTAAGATCATACTCGAAGGTATATGGTTTCCCAGTTTGTTTCACTTGTTTTATCGCATAGTAAGCCAAATCACATAGATGCTTGGAGATGTGATCACTTAAATTAGATCCGATCATTTCTTCAGGCTTTTTTAGTAACAAAGAATCATCTGGTGATTTGCAGGCAAGAATATCACCACGGGAATTAAACACAAACATGATGTCGGGATTAGCTTCCAGCAAGGCTTTGTACCGGGCTTCACTTTCCCTTAAAGCAACTTCTACGGCTTTCGCTTGTGTTATATCTCTGGCAGAGCCAACCGTTCCGATGGTTTGCCCTTCTAAATTAAGCAGGGGAGCTTTGTGAACGTCTAACTGAAGCACTTCGCCAGAAACATAGTAAAATTCTTCAAAGCGTTGGGGTAAGTTGGCTTTCAGCGTTTTTGCATCAGTATCGTTGCATAGATCTGCGTTGTTACTCCAGGTAGGATCATTAAGATGATGTTTCCGTGCTCTTTCAGTAAAATACAAATCATTTTTACCAATAGGCTCTTGTGTGTCAACAGCTTCAAGAAGTTTGTCACACATTGCTTTATTGGCAAATAAGTACTTCCCTTCTACATCCTTAGCCCAGATCATGTCCGGTTCGTTATCGCAAATAAGCCTTAGTAAAAAGTATAATTGCTTGTAATTGGATTGGCTGGCAAGGTATGATTCAGACATCAATGCTCTTGATTCTTCCAAACCTATAAGAAGAGCCACAAACTCCAGAAATTTTCTTTCTTCAAAGGCAAGAAGCACATCTTTCTTAAAGAAAGCGCAAACTATGCTCTGGTATTTATCTGCATACTGAACCTTTTGTCCCACATAGGTTTTGAACTTGTATTTGCTTCCCAAACCTGTTTTATCAGCATATTCCGAATCGTTCAATTGCGGTACATAGCAGTATTCTTCGGGTTTATTGGTAAGCATATCATAACAAATTGTGTGGTGAGGATCAAGGGGAAAAACAAAGCCTTCCGGTGCATTCCAACAGCATACATTCTGGAGGGAATCGCCAGCTAATCTGTTGTAACACACGCAGTCTGCACCCAGAAATTCCCCTGCGAGTTTGGTTAAAATAGCTAAGTTTGTAGAATAATCACTGGTAAGCAACTTTAAGCCTTGAAGTATGGTATCAAAGACAGAAGAATATTCACCCGTATGTGGGATTTTTTCACACCGGGTTAACGAAAGATCTTGTGATTTGCGCACTATATCCTACCTCCACCTGTTCTAACTCGAGAATTACGTCTGATAAATTATCAATACATAACCTAATATAAAGTTACCCATTTTGTGTCAATAAATAAGTGAACAGCGCAGTTAGCGTTGCTCAGGAGACTGTTCAATTATCCGAACCAAGTTATGCTGTGCTTTCTTTACGGTAGTGGGGCATAAGTGGGCGAGGTTTTGCCAATCCACAATTACAAAGTTTTTAGAACATTCCAAATCTACTATAAAATCCCTATCGGGATTTAAGTTGCTTCTTCTAAGTTTATGAAAATAATAGCACTCTTGCTGATCAGTCTCTTGCTTTGCGCCCCAGGTTAGTGGCTTTAACTAAAATGCTTGACTCTCTTCCCATGCTAATAATAGCTGCATTGATGAGTAAAAAAAAGGAGAACACGCATGTCTAAAATCTTGCTTATTATGTGCTTGGCGTTATTATTACTAAGCGCTTGCGCTCCTGGAATGAATGATCACCGTCCTGATCGACCTGCGGGTTTCTTGTGGGGAATCTGGCACGGTTGGATTGCGCCATTTTCGCTGATTTACTCCATCTTTGTGCCGCAGGCTTCAATCTATGAAGTGAATAACACTGGTTTCTGGTACGATCTGGGTTTTTATCTGGCGATAGTTGGTGGTTTTGGTGGTTTAGCTTTCAGCCGTAAACGCAAAAAGTAGTGATCCTCTGGCAAATTTGCTTTTAATCATCACCGCAGCAATTTGGGGTTTTGCTTTTGTGGCTCAGCGTTTGGGCATGCAAAGCCTGGACCCGATGACTTACAACGCCATTCGTTTTGCCATGGGTGCGTTGTTTGTGTGGGTGATTGCAGCCCGTAAATGTAAGCGCTTACAGGCTTTTCCCTGGTTAATGGGATTAGTGCTGTTTATCGCAGCCAGCTTTCAACAAATTGGGATTCTGTACACCTCAGCCGGTTCTGCAGGTTTTATCACCGGTTTATATGTGGTGATAGTTCCGGTAATGGGCTTATTCCGCAGGCAAAAAGTTGGTCGGCAGCTTATTCTGGCAATTCTGCTGGCAATAGGTGGCATGTTTCTGATCAATCGCCCCGGTAATTTGGAAATGTCGATGGGGAACCTGTTGGTGCTGGTAAGTGCTGTGTTTTTTGCCTGGCATGTGCAATTAGTGGATTATTACGGCAGCAAATTTGAAGTTGCCTATCTGGCATTTTCGCAATTTGCGTTAGTAGCAGCGCTAAGTGCATTCTCTGCATTATTTTATCATCTGTTCAAAGCGCCTGCATACCTGATCTCAGCAAAATTCGGGGCGGACGTCTGGAAAGCAGCCTTGCCTCTGCTTTATGGCGGTTTAATGAGCGTGGGGATTGCCTACACTTTACAGATAAAAGCGCAGCAAAAAGCCGAGCCGGGAAAAGCCGCACTGATCATGTGCATGGAAGGTGTATTTGCCTTGTTTGGCGGATGGTTAATCCTACAAGAAACACTTGATTTGCGCATTTTTATTGGTGCTGGTTTG
>JAVEUB010000064.1:6699-11001 GCA_034005785.1 Cloacimonas sp. (SeqCode)
ACGCTCTTCCGATCTGTTTGATGCTAATCGCCATGCTGCTCAGTGTCGTCCCCAAACTTTTTGATTGACAGAAACACCATGCCATTTTCTTAGTTCCTCTTAAGTTTGCTTAATACACGTTTAAAAGGATAAACACAATGGTTTTATACACGATAGCTTTGATAGTCCACGCGATAATCTGTATTGCGCTGGTGCTGGTAGTTTTGGCACAAACCTCCAAAGGTGGTTTGGATGCTAATCTCGGGGGTGCTGCCATGAACGTCTTTGGCGGAAGCGGTGCATCTAATTTTTTAAAGAAATGGACTCAAATACTGGCACTGTTGTTTGTAGCTTCTTGCCTGCTCTTAGCCTTTTTGGTGAAAGACATCAGCAAGGGCGCTAATTCCGGAGTTCAGCAACGCCAAAAGAAAATTAAAGACACAGAACAAAAAGCTCCGGCTAAAGCTCCTGCTGCTGCCCCTGTCCAAGCCCCTGCAGCCGGTAATTAAGCAAAGTTTTGTATAAAGCAGAAGTGGTGGAATTGGCAGACACGCAAGACTAAGGATCTTGTGCCTGTAACGGGTGTGCGGGTTCGAGTCCCGCCTTCTGCACCAAGCCTGAATGCGCTCCCGATTGGGAGCGTTTTCTTTATCCAGTAATCTCCTCATCCATAGCTTAAGTAAGTAGGAGCAAGATGAAAGCGTTTTCATTTGTATTTCGTTTTACCAAAGGGCTTAAAACCCGATATGCAATAGCCATTTTCTGCATTGTTCTGGCAGCATCATTCAGCTTTCTGAATCCACTGGTTATCCGTTTTGTAATCGATTCAGTTCTGGGCGGAAAGGCTGTTTCCAGCCCCATTGCGATGCTAAATTTCTCCGCTACTTTGGCGTTTTATCTGCGCAGCAATCTGTGGCTGGCTGGGCTGGCTATTTTGGCAATCGGTGTAATCGGGCACGGGTTTACTTACTTGCGAAGCCGCATCAGCGCACAAGTTGCCGAAGAATTTGCCCGTCGCTTGCGCGAGGCACTTTACGATCATATTCAAAGGTTGCCTTATGCCTGGCACAGCAAAGTGCAGACTGGAGATATCATCCAGCGTTGCACCTCTGATGTGGATACCATTCGCCGTTTTATCTCTTTGCAGTTTATCCAGTTAGGACGTGGGATATTCATGGTAGCCTTGATCTTACCTATTATGCTCTCCATGAATCCGCGGCTTACGCTGTATTCCACTATTGTAATTCCCTTTGTTTTCACCTATGCTTTGGTGTTTTTCCGGCAAGTGCGTAATCGTTTCAAAGCACAAGATGAGGCGGAAGGTTTTATGACCACCACGCTGGAAGAATCAATCTCCGGTATCAGAGTAGTAAAAGCCTTTGCCCGTGAAGATTACGAAAACGAACGTTTCGGCAAAGCAGCAACTGATTATCGCGATAAATGCAGGAAACTAATCACCGTGATGGCTTGGTATTGGGCTTCTTCGGATGCCTTGTGCATGCTGCAGATTGCCCTGGTGCTAATCTTTGGCATCGGCATGGTGATTCGCGGACAGCTTACTTTGGGCACGATGCTGGCGTTTAGCTCCTATATCGGCATGCTGATCTGGCCAATCCGCGAAATGGGCAGGATTTTAACCGATATGGGGCGTACACAAGTATCTATTAGCCGCTTACGCGAAGTGCTGGAAACCCCTTTGGAAGAGATGAGTGGCTTAGTACCGGAAAATCATTTGCGCCTGAAAGGCGCGCTGGAGTTTAAACAGCTAAGCTTCGCCTATACAGACGGTTCCCCCATTTTAACGGACATTAACCTAAAAATTGCTCCTGGAGAAACAATCGTGATTCTGGGAGCAACCGGAGCCGGTAAATCCACTCTAACCAATCTTATTCCGCGACTGTTTGATTACAGCCAGGGACAGATCTTGGTGGATGGCATAGAGCTGAACCTGTATAACCGCCAGTATATCCGCTCCCAGATTGGCATTGTGCTGCAAGAGCCATTCCTGTATGCACGCTCTTTAGCCGATAATATCGGTATTGCCGCTCCGGATCACAACCGCGAAACTGTTATTCACGCCGCCAAAGAAGCAGCCCTGGATAGCACCATCAGCGAATTTGAACACAGCTATGATACTGTTATCGGCGAACGAGGAGTAACACTTTCAGGTGGCCAGAGGCAGCGTTGTGCCATTGCTCGAGCTTTGATTTTGGATGCGCCCATCCTGATTCTGGATGATGCCCTCTCTGCCGTGGATACGGAAACAGAAGAAATCATCCAACGTAATCTGTTACAACGTAAAGGTCGCTCCACCACGATTATCATTACCCATCGGCTTTCCAGCGTAGCTTTAGCCGATCGCATTGTGGTGCTGGAACATGGCCGCATCGCTCAAATCGGCACACACAATCAGCTTATCGGTGTGGAAGGTGTATATGCACGCATCTGGAATATTCAACATCTATTGGAACAAGAGGTTAGCTAAATGAAAGCGCAATACCAAGAGAAAGAATTCACCAAGAATCTGGATACCAAGCTGTGGCTGGCTATCATCAAACAAGCACTGCCCTATAAATATGTTATGATCAGCATTGCAGCCTTGATGACCTTTATGGCAGGGCTGGATTCGCTGTTACCGCTATTTACCAAATATGCCATCGATAAGATGATTATTCCCAAAAGTTATACGGGTATGGGCATCTTTATAGCCTTGTACGTGGGTGTAGTGCTGGTTGGTTTTGTAACCGTGGCAATGTTCATCCATCTTACCGGAAAGGTGGAAACAGGAATAAATTATGACCTGCGCCGCAAATGCTTTGCCAAGCTGCAATGCATGCAATTGGGCTATTACGACCGTACACCCACAGGCTGGATTGTGGCCAGGCTAACCTCTGATATTTCCCGGCTGGGTGACATCGTGGCCTGGGGGGTGGTTGATCTTGCTTGGGGCTTTGCCTACATCGTGATTGTGGGAGTGATCGTGTTTTTCCTAAACTGGAAACTTGCCCTCATCTTCGTGGTGTTAATGCCGGTAATTGGCTATATCAGCATCAAATTTCAGAAAAAGCTGCTTAAATCCTATCGCATGGTACGCAAGCTGAATTCCCGCCTCACGCATAGCTTTGGGGAAGGGATTCACGGAGCAAAAACCACCAAAACCCTGGTGCGCGAACAGGCTAATCTGGGTGAATTTGTGGAGCTTAACCGCGAAATGTATTCCAGTTCCGTAAAAGCTGCCGTTGTTTCCGCAATGTTTATGCCGATGATTCTGATGGTTTCTTCTTTGGGAGTAGGCTTGGTGCTGTGGCTTGGCGGGGTGGCAACTATTAACCAAAGCATTACCTACGGCGCACTTGTAGCCTTCATCAGCTATACCATGCAGTTGTTTGAGCCTATATCTAACGTGGCACGTTTGTTTGCCGAAATGCAAAATGGACAGGCTGCCGCCGAACGTGTGTTCTCTTTATTGGAACTGCAACCAGAGATTATCAGCAAGGTGCCTTGGGATGAAAAGTGGGCACAGCGCAACATGAAAGGCGTTATCGCGCTGGAAAACGTGAGCTTTGCCTACAAAGAAGGGCAGGCGGTACTCAGTGACTTCTCGCTTACGATTGCGCAAGGCGAAAGCATCGCGCTGGTGGGTGAAACAGGCACCGGTAAAACGACCCTGGTGAACCTGATCTGCCGCCTTTATGAGCCTGTACAAGGCAGAATTACTATCGATGGATATGACTACAGAGAGCTGCCCTTAAAGTGGATACACAGTCAGCTTGGCTATGTGCAACAGGTTCCGCATCTGTTTCAGGGCACCATTCGCGAAAACATCCGCTATGGCAAGCTGGACGCCAGCGATGACGAAGTGTATGCAGCAGCAAAGCTTGTGAATGCCGATGAGTTTATTGTTGCGCTACCTGATGCTTACGATTATCAAGTGGGTGAAGCTGGAAACCTGCTCTCCACAGGGCAGAAACAGCTACTCGCTTTTGCGCGGGTGGTACTGGCAAATCCTCGCTTGCTGATTCTGGATGAAGCAACTGCATCTATCGATACGGAGACGGAAGCTCTGGTGCAAAATGCCATGAATAAAGTTCTGCAAAACCGCACCGGCATTATAGTTGCGCATCGGCTTTCCACCATTCGCAATGTGGATCGCATCCTGATGATGCACAAAGGAAAGGTGATAGAATCCGGCTCTCATCAAGATCTGATGCACCTAAAAGAGCGCTACTACAAGCTGTATATGAACCAGTTTATACAGGAAACAGCGGATGCGGAATTTGCAAAGGATTAGGGGTTAGGGGTCAGGTGACAGGTGACAGGGGT
>JAVEUB010000065.1:0-10957 GCA_034005785.1 Cloacimonas sp. (SeqCode)
AAAACCAGCCGTAAGTTTCAAATTACTTTCCGTGCAGATGGCAACGCTGCTTTTGCCACTTGCAGCTAATAGCTCCAGCTCGCTATCTTCCATCCAGATACCATGAGCCAGCACTATTCTGGTATTCAAAAGCCCCAGTTCTTGCAGGTATTCCACGGGTAACTTACCGTGCTCTTTCAGGCAATTTAGCGCTTCTTCTTTTGTTTCAGAGAGATGCATGTGAACCAAAAAGCCGTGTTCCATAGCCACTTCTGCACACTTCTGCAGGGTTTCCTGCGAGCACGTGTAAATGGCATGCGGAGCCAGGCTGAAATCGATCAGAGGGTTACCCTGATATGCTACTTTCATCTGTTTTATCTTGTCACCAATGGCAGTTTTACCGTCTGTTTTACTAAGCTGATGGTCTATCAGTGCTTCGCCAATAATCACCCGTAAACCAGCTTGGGAACAGGCATCGGCAATAGAGCTCATGTGAAAATACATATCGCTGGTAAGGCTGATCCCATTTTTAATCATTTCCGCTGCGCCATGCAAAGAGGCATCGTACACAAATTGCGGCTGTAGCAGCTTTGCTTCCAGCGGCCAGATGAATTCATGCAGCCATTTTTCTAAGGGCAGATCGTCCGCAAGACCGCGGAAATAGGTCATCGCCAGATGCGAATGCGCATTTATCAAACCTGGAATAATTAAACAATCACGTCCATCAATGCGCTTATCGGTAGTGTAAGCTGTTGCTGCACGCGGGAATATAGCCTCTATCTTGCCATTCTTAAGCCCTATGCAGTGGTCTTCCAGCACTTGGTAAGCAGCATCCATCGTGACAATGGTGCCACCTTCAATAACTACATCGAAACTCATCCCTGCACCTTCTGCGCTGCTTCTTTGGGCTTAAAAATGCCTTTATTGGTGATTATGCCGGTGATGTATTTCGCCGGAGTGATATCGAAAGAAGGGTTCAAGGCAGGGCTGCCAGGATTGGCTATGCAACTGCCATTTATATACTTAATCTCTTCTTCTTCGCGAATTTCGATGGGGATATCACGTCCTTCCTTGCAGGTGAAATCGAAGGTGGTAAGCGGAGCGGCAATATAGAAGGGAATTTTATGCTCATGCGCCAAAATAGCTTTCTCGTAAGTGCCTATTTTATTGGCAATATCGCCATTCAGACACACACGATCGGCACCTGTTATCACCAGATCGATCTCTTTCTTCCAGAAATAAAAGCCCGCAGCGCCATCGGTGATGATGGCATGCGGAATGCCTTCCTGTTCCAGCTCGAACGCAGTTAAACGCGCGCCCTGAAAGCGGGGACGGGTTTCATCCACATACACAAAGATATCCTTATGCTTTTTGTGCGCCATCCTGATTACGGACAGGGCTGTACCCCAATCCACAGTAGCCAGCGCTCCGGCATTGCAATGCGTTAAAATCCTTGCGCCATGCGGCACAATATCATTTCCAATGAGGCCAATCCCTCGGCAATCTTCTGCACTTTTATGGGCAAATTCCTTGGCAGCCAAAATTGCCACCTGCCGCGCATGTTTGTAATCCGGAATAAACTTGATCGTGTTTTCGTAAACGTAGCTAACTCCGTTATTTAAATCTATCGCAGTGGGACGTGTAGCAATCAGTTCAGCCCGGGCACTGCGCAGATAGTTGCGAAACTTATCATCCGGGGCATTTTGTGCCGCCAAAGCCAGGGCATAAGCACCTGCTGCACCGATAGCAGGAGCTCCGCGTACCGTCATTTCACGAATCGCTTCCGCTACTTCCAGATAGTTACTGTATTCTGCGATGTGAAACTCGTGTGGGAGCTTGTTTTGATCTATCATTTTCACACGCTGTTGGTCAAACCACACCGAGCGATAATCTTTACCATTTATTTGCATCTTATCTCCATGAATTAAAAGCCTTTATTACAAATGGTATTTATCTGGAGGGCTGGATTTTCGTCAATATCTTTCTTTATTGGCTGGGGATTTCTTTCGTTTCCTCAATTATAAAGCAGCGGCGATATATTTGTGCAGGTTTTTGCAAAAGCAGAGTACTACATATAGAGACTCAGTTTCGTTTCCTGGAGGTTATCATGAAAATGAAAGTTTTGCTTGCAATGTGCCTGATGCTTGTTTTTGCTCTGCTTAAAGCAGAAGACGACAGCATGTATGGAGCTTTTAAAATCGTTACCAGTCCCAAAGGTGCGGATGTAAATCTGTACGATCTTGATCTGTACCTGTGTGATACTCCCAGCCCCGTTTATCCAGTATTTATGGATGAATTTATGGAGCTGCGGGAAGGTATTCCAGGCCGTGAAATAACCCTGATGATCACCAAAAAGGGCTACGTTCCCCTGAAGAAAGATATCTTTGTGCCCTTTAATTACACCGATTCCTCTGATGCGCTGGATAATCCTTCCGTGTTTAAATTTGAACTGGAGCGGGATTATAAGAGGCTGCACTGGCAGGTTACCATGTTCTACATGTCCAGATACCGTTACCCCCGTCCGCATCACCATAATAATCTGCATTACCGCCCCTGGTGTCCACCTTTAACCTGGCACCATCACAACCATCCTGATGGCGGGTGGTATAATCCCCATCACCCGGGTGGTGGAAACAATCATCACAACCCTCCAGGTAGTGGCGGAGGTGGCCATCATAACCCCCCAGGTGGAGGCGGATTCAATCCTCCTGTTCCACCTGATACAGGAGCCATATTCAGCACCTCACCAGATTTTCCTGTAGCTACTGGCAGCAGCAGCAAACCCTATCAAAAAACGAGGATTAAACCAGAGATACCTGAAAGCCCAGCCCCAGAGATCGCTCCTGAAAAGCCGGTTGTCCAGAAAGAAAAGCCTACCATTCAGAAGGAAAAACCAGCCGTTCAGAAGGAAAAGCCTGTTATCGAGAAAGAAAAACCCAAACAGACCAAGCCAGCCCCTGACAAAACCACAGAAAAGCTTGAAAAACCAAATAAAACAGACGATAGCTACAACAAAACGGACGCTAAACAAGAAGAACCTGTGAATAAAAAGAAAGCCAAGACGAAATCTACCACAAAATAGCGTAAGCTAAAAAATCCTCCCCCTTCCTCTGGAACACTGGCTTGGTAGCTTGTGCGAAAACTGCTAAACCTTCTATCATTCCCGCGGAGGAGACTGTGTGAAAACTGCAAAACCTTCTGTCATTCCCGCGGAGGCGGGAATCCAGCCCTGATGAATCCCATTAGGGATGGCACAAATAAAGCATTGCAGTATAGACATCTATCTGCCGTTCTTACAGACCTTATAAATGGGCTGGATACCCGCCTCCGCGGGTATGACAAGAGTTTTCGCACAGCCTCCTCCGCAGGAATGACAAGCGTTTTCACACAAGCTCATTTAAGCGGATCACATAAGTGAGGCTTTTTTTATCTGTTTCAGTTGTTTATTGCCACCCATAGAGCACACGCAGATAAACCCCTTCAGGCCTTCTAACCTATAGACTACTTATGATACTTGCGAATAAATTCTTCCACTTCCGGAATCCCACCCTGAAAAACCAGATAGCCGTTATAAGGCTCGCCTTCTGTGATATCTCCGGCAATGGGGGTTAGCATCAGTTTGCGCACTTCTTCGGGATCGTTGGTTTGTCCCAGCACCCAGCCCAGCTTGATGTATGCCACTTCCGGCAGCAGGTTTTCGCCAGGAACTATGCCCATGCTCATCAGATCGCGCCCAGTATCATACACAAACATGTGCACAAAGCCCCACAATGTCTGCACGGTCATAAAGATATGCACACCCTTTTGGATGGCACGCTTAATTGCCGGATACACTGGTTTATTGATGTGCCCCAGCCCCGTACCCGCAATCACGATGCCTTTATAGCCGTTATCGGTTAGAGAGTCAATAATATCAGGGTTCATGTTGGGGTAGTAATAAACTATAGCCACGCGTTCTTCAAAGAAGGGCAACACCTTCACCTGTTTATCTTTGCGGCGGATATTGTAATCTTCGCGAATGTGGATAACGCTATCACGCGTTACCCGTGCCAAAGGAACTTGCCCGATGGTGCGAAACGTACTGCGGTAGGAAGAGTGCATTTTACGCACCCGCGTGCCCTGATGCAACAGCCCATATTCGTCACTTGTAGGGCCAAACATACACACCATCACTTCGGCTAAATCAGAGTGACCTGCCGCATAAGCTGCATTCATCAAGTTCAGCGCTGCGTCCGAAGAAGGTCTGTCGCTGGAGCGTTGCGAACCCACCATTACCACAGGCACAGGCAAATCTTGCAGCATATAGGATAGCGCTGCAGCCGTGTGATGCATGGTGTCTGTGCCATGGCCGATGATGATGCCATCGATACCTTTATGAATCTCTTTGCCAATGGAAATCGCCAGCTTTTTATACTGCTCTGGCCCCATATTTTCCGAAAACACGGCAAACAGCTTTTCTGTATCCAGATTGCAAATTTCTGCCAGTTCAGGCACTGCTCCATACAGTTCTCCAGGCGAAAATGCAGGGATCACTGCTCCGGTGCGATAATCCAAACGGCTGGCAATAGTTCCTCCGGTACCAAGCAGTTTCACATGCGGCAGGCCTGGAGTTACAGGGAATTCACGTTCGGGAATCTTGTAATGTGCTTCTTTGTAGCCAAGTTCTTGCATGGATAAGATGTTATCCACATCGATGCCGACGTTGTAGCCGGTAATCAGTTTAATTACTATGTGTTTATCGTCGTCATTTTCGCTGCGGGGCAGAATAATTCCGCTAAAAGTGCCTCGTGTGGTTTCCACCACAGTATCGCCCCAAACTCTTGCCTGAAAGCTTTTTAGCACTTCTAACGCTCTACCTTTATAGCCTTTAAACAGATCAAGCATGGCTCACCTCCGCAGTAGTGTAGGATTCCGATCCTACAATCACTCTAACTATGCAATCTTTTTGCAGATCAAGCATGGCTCACCTCCGCTTGTAGCACTCCAGCTACAATTTTGTAAAGCTCTGCCAGCGGAATATTCCCCAACGCGTGTTTGCTAAGCTGCCCCATAATCCAGTTGCTAAGCGCATCCGGCTTTTTGTAGCCACGTTTCCGCACTTTTTCCCAAAGCTCTATCAAAACGGGTATTTCTGCCTTAATTTCTTCCAGAGTAGCCTCCTTGTAGCTTAGAACTGAGAGAATCGAAGCAAATTGCATATTTGGATGTTGATACAGCACTTTCAGCATAGCTGGCAGAACGTCTGTTTGCAATTTGCGTTTTTTTACAAACAGCAGCAAATCGGCCATCCGTTGATGATCGAAAGGCAAGGGCAAGCACCCTTGATAGCTTTTTAGGCGGTGTGCATATAGCAGTGCCAAATATTTAGGGCTTAGGGCATACTGTGCAGAAAGCTCTTCCAACACAGGCATCAGATTGTTGCGCAGGATATAGGTATAGGCATCATCGGGAACTTTCCAGTTAATCAATTGTTGCAATCGCTCACTTAAACCCACTGGTAATCCTAGCTTATGTTCTTCGATCATCTCATCTAAAATGGGGATAGGCGCAGAATCCGTATCGGGATACATTCTATCTGCTCCTGGCAGCACACGCTCAAAAATGGTGGTGCCATCGGGCAGCGATTTCCGTGTTTCATTGGGTACCCCTGTAAAAGCCATCTTGCCGCGTTCGGAAATGGTTTCCAGCGCGGTTTTGAGGTCTTCATCCGGTGTCCAGAACAGGATTTGGGCATCGTTCTTACCTGCCTTCAAGGTTTTACGGATGCTGTCCCATTCTTCTGAGCTTAGGTTTTGCACCGGTAAAATTTCACCAAAATCCACCTGCTCGCTATGCAGCATATTGGGTTTTTCCAGGCAGGCAATCACCTTCAGTCTGTCCGATATCTCATCGGCAAAGGAGTGCCCCGGCTGATTGAAATAGCTAAGGATTCCCTCAAATCCCGGCAGATTTACCGCCACCAGTTTCCAATCTTCTCCCGTTGTAGTTTTCAGCACCCTGGCCAGAAGCAGCAATCCTTCTGCAGTGGGCGTTCCAGGTTCCAAATCCAGAATGCTATGGCTGATCTCCCAAGCAGCGGGATCAGAGATACGTTCATTCAAGATTGCCATGATCTTCAGCAGCGATTTCTGACGGAAGGCTTCATTATGCGTAAGCTTAGGAATCCAGGAAATATGTGCCACGCCTTTAATCTCCACGCGCGTGCCTCCGGAAATGGATACATTCACATCTTCACGCGCTGCACCTATGCCAACCCGCACTTTTCCACTGCTACGGGCAATAAAGCGGATATTCTGCGCGGCTTCTGCCGCTTCCCAAGGGGTAAGCATATCGGGATAAGTAACCGTCTCGATGAGGGGCATGCCCAAACGGTCTGCATAATAAACGCGTGTATGGCGGAAATCTGAAACTTCACGACAGCTATCTTCTTCGATGCTGAATTGGATTACCCGAATGGTTTTGTTGGAAATGGGAAATTCACCTTCGATACCCAGAATGGTGGTGCGCTGAAAACCCGTGGGGATACTGCCATCCAGATATTGTTTGCGGGTGATATGCAGCTCGCCCACGATGTTCAGCTTTAGCAGCAAAGCAATCTGCATGGCATGGGACAAAGCTTCTCTATTCAAAGGAAAAGGCGGAGTGTCATCCACTTCGTAAGTGCAAGCGCTGTCGTTATTAATGCGATACACAATCTTCTTGCGAGTTTTAAATTCCATCAGTGCTGTGCCATCGTACCCCCCCAATTCTGAAAGCGTAGGCCGCATGTGCCGCACTATTTCTGCATCATAAAGCTCAAAATCGTGAAAGATACCTGCTTTACAGCGGCAAAATAGCTTTTTGCGTGTTAATAACTGTTGGTGAACTTCTAAGCCGCATTTGAAACCCAAACCGGCCCAGGTATCCAGAGTAGCCGCAGCAAGCGGAACCCAACCAACCAGGGTGCGGGTATCCAACCAGTTCTGATAATTGCTCTTATCCATTTCTTATCCCCAATAATAGTCTTTGGGAGCGAGTTCGCACTTGGGGCTGTTTTTGTCCAGTAGTTTTAAGTGCAGGAGTGCCTGCGCCCTCGCTGGCAAGGACTGTTGGCGTTTCGCCGATAGTAAGATATACTTCCGACGTGGACGTCGGAAGGCCTTTCCTGCGGGGACGCAGGAACTCCCCACACGCAGGAACTCCCCACACGCAGGAACTCCTACAAGAATTATACCTTGGCCAAAATCAGCATATTAGGTGTAAGTTTGGGTTCTTTCTCCCAGAAGCGAAAGCCACACTCGTGCAGATGTTTAAGGTGTTTTTTGTAGCCAATCGGAACTATCAAGCCATACCGCTTGCGGGGTGGATAAAACGATTGGAAATAGGGCAATTCTGCCTTCATATTTTGTGGTGGAGGGGATAGCAGAATAATGTTTTTCTCTGCAACTCCAGCCTGCAGATACTGTGCCTGTGGGGTTTCGAACACGATGGCACGGCTCTTGATAAAAGCCAGAGCTTCAGGGCAATGATGCACGCTTTGCCAGCCACAGGGAATGTAATCGGGATATAGCTTGAACAGTGATAAATCGTAATCGTTCACAAACTTGGGTGTAGCTTGCTGTTTAATGCCATTTTTGTCCAAAGTAAAGAATTGTTGCACGGCTGTAAAACCAACTTTCTTAGTAAGATGCAGGCTTTCCACATTCTTGTAGTAAGTGCAAAACTCGAACTTCAGATTTGGGTTTTTCAGCTTTAAGGTCTCGGCAAAACGAAACATTTCCCTGTTCATCAAAGAGCCGATGCCATGCCCTTGAAAACTTTTTTTCACGCGTAATCCCTCGAACCACAGCACAGAATCGGGGAACAAACTTAGCTTGATGCAAGCCACTATTTGCGCTTGATACTCGCATACAAAAAAGTACGGCTCAGCCAGCCAACGGGGTAACACTTGCGGCAGGTAATCCGAGCCACTCCAAATTCCCCGGGCAATAGCCATCAAGCCATCTGTGTCAGAAGGTGTGGCGAGACGAATGTGGCATTCATCGAGGTTAACAAATTTAGCCATAATTTTCCTTACAAAGAGTTAAAGAGTGTGTGGTGAGTTGTGTTGTTTTGTTTCAAAGATAGTGGTAAATGCATGGGATGAAAAATTAACCGCAGAGAAAAGCAGAGAAAAGCAGAGAAAAGCAGAGAAACATCCATGAAAACTGCGTTTTCGCCACATACAATGAAATTTTACCCACATATTTGTAGGGGCTTTTTTGCGCTCGCCCAAGGGAGTCGAATATTCATTTTCATGCAAAAGCAGAGAAACATCCATGAAAACGAAGATTTCATGATGTTTCTTGTGTGGTTTAAAAAAAAGTCCTATGCGATGTCTATCATCACAGTTTCGCAGCTCGAATTGTGTATTTACCAATATCTCTTTTCCTCTTTTCTCTGCTTTTCTCTGCTTTTCTCTGCTTTTCTCTGTGGTTAAAAAAAAAGTCCTATGCGCTGTCTATCATCACAGTTTCGCAGCTCGAATAGCGTATTTACCAATGTCTCTTTTCCTCTTTTCTCTGCTTTTCTTTGCTTTTCTCTGCTTTTCTCTGCTTTTCTCTGTGGTTTAAAAAAAAGTTCTATGCGCTGTCTATCATCACAGTTTCGCAGCTCGAATAGCGTATTTACCAATGTCTCTTTTCCTCTTTTCCTCTTTGTTTGATCTTTTGGGTTACACGTATAGTTTGGTGTGAAATGCGGGATCGGTGTCCCGCATACACAACAGCATCGGTATGCTATGTTACAATCTCTCTGTTAGATTCCGATAGACACATAGATATTGCGCCAGGAAGTTAGCCACGACTGATGTATTTCCGCAGCAAGATGAATGGTGTGCCAACGGAACCTAAAACCTGCAAACACCTGGTTATCTTCGCTGGTGGCAGTACTTAGTCCATCCGGATCGGAAAGATCATCCTCAGCGCTGATAATGCTGCGCAAGCTTTGCCAGCTTTGCAAGCCTGCTTCCAGTTGCAGGGCTTTCTTCTTGTAGGTAAGCGAATTCTCCCAGAAGAAGCTATTATTCTCTGTTTTGATTTTATCTTCGTAGTGGTAGCGAAACAGCACTTTCAGTTCCAGGGGTTTACTGATTGTCTGCTTGAATTGCAGTTTGCCACGGTAGTGAATTGGCAGGGTATTTGCATAGGCAGCGTCTTCAATAGCCACCACTTCTCTGTCCATCCGGCTTAGCTGCAGATTAACCGTGGACGACTCTGGTTTGTAAGCCAGGGACAGAATACTGCGTGAAATCCAGGCTGGGCTTTTCAGGCTGCTGTTGTTACGCAAAAGTGCATGTCGCAAGCCCAGGTCAAGCTCGTCCGCAAGAGGAAAATCCAGATTCCAAGAGAACTCCGTGCGTTGTCCCAAACTGCTTAGCAGAAAGGGTTTGGAGGCATAGGCTGGCATCTGTATATTCTGGCGGGTGGCAAAGCTAATGCTTTGTTCCACTCTTTGCAGCTTATATCCTGCCGTGGCTTGAACTGCGCCTTTATCGCCGATTAAGCTTCCTTCCGCTGCCAGATAGGACGTTTTACTTTTTAGTTTGCCACTAAGGCTAAACGCAGCCAAATCCTGGGAGTAGCCGGGATTCACAAAAGCACGGTTATAGCCTTGCCAATAGGCCATTGTTCCAATTGCGTAGGAAGGCTGGCGATATTCTAATCCTGCGCTCAGCAATTGCTCTGTAACCTTGGCAATATCTTCACGCTTGCTTTGGTACAAACTTGCGATTTTCTCGTCCTGAATCCTGGCAGAGCGCGATTCCAGCGCAGCCATGAAATACAGGTAAAAATCGTTTTCGGAAAGCAGCAAGGAAACGCCCTGGGGGGAAACGTAAAGCGGATGTGGTGCTTTTTTGACGCTGTAGAGCTGCTGTTCCGCTCCACCTGTTTTGAACACTGTTCCCAATCCCCAAACCGGACGCAGGTTCCCCAGATAAATCTCTCTAACTGTAGTTTTGGGGGTTTTGCGGGCAAGAGTGAAATTTGCCTTCAGGGGTCCGGCTTTCGTGGAGTAGCCATTTACATTTAGCTGCAATTCCTTTTCTATAAGCTGGATCGATACTAAGCCGTTAGTAGCGCTATCACTTATCCTGAAGCGGCTGTTCGCACTAAGCTGATGCCCTTCAATATTCAGTTCGTCATACAGTTTCTGCAGCCAGTTTTCCTGCAAGATTTCGCCTTGTAATTCGGGCAATTCTTCTGTTTCTGCGGTCAGGGGCAGAATAAAGCATGCGAAGCTGCACAAAATTAGAATGATTAAATGTTTTACCAAGTGGCCTCCAAATCAAGACAATGGGTGAGGGACAGCTCCGGATGGCTGCGGATGCCATACATCAGCGCTAATTTTCCCATAATAACTTTCAGCCCCATGCCAAAACGTGCTGGTTCGCTTTGCCACGAGCTTTGCAGCACAAGGGGAGAGGCAATTTGATAGGATGTGGCAAAGGCATAACTGCCCTTATCCCGTTTACGCCAGGTGTAGGCAGAGCAAACGCTGGAGCTGGTGTTTAGCTGCGTGGACGCCGAAAGCACCAGGCTGGCATCATCGCTGCGGGCACGCAGGTAACGCAGCTCTGCAGCAGCAGTTTTGCTGGAGATTTTTGCCCCATAATCGTTATCCCATTTGTACCAGCTATCCTCACCAATTTTTTCATAAACCAGGTGCTGGCTGGCACCCAAGGCAAGGCTGGAATAGTTCAGGCTAAGGGATAGATATTCATCTTGCCAGCGATAGTCCTGGTGATCCAGATAATTGATCCCCGTAGCCACAATTACATTACGCATTAGAAAGGCACTGTGTAAGCCATAAATCGCGGTGTCAGTATTCCCAAAGGGTTTATACCAGGTGGCGCAGATGCCGGTGCTGCCCAAAATTGGCGAAAGGTAAAAATCACTTACAGATTCAGACAGCAGGGTGATGCCGGACAGGGCGTTGGCAGACGCAGAGTTCTCGGTTA
>JAVEUB010000066.1:0-10750 GCA_034005785.1 Cloacimonas sp. (SeqCode)
ATCTGCTGCCCCAAAATATGGAAAACTACACTGCAGTTCTGGCTTATCGCGATTATGAGGGCCAGCTTGGAGCCAGTGCTGCTCGCCATTTTCGGATTATTGATAGTGCGAAGCTGCCTATTGTACCAAAATTCAGCATTGATGACAAGAAAAACGATAAAGGTGACTACCTCCTGGTTTCAATGGGCAAGCCTGTAGCATACATTATCAGCGCCACTTTCACCAACAATAGAAAAAATGTGCTTAGGATTAACTACGAACTGGCGGTCAACGAGCGTTACAAAATAGACAAGTTGCATTTTACTTTTCTTGCCCCGGATGGTAAACAAATCGGCGAACAGTACGAGTATTATGTAGATAAAGCTATCGTCTTAAAGCTCCCCTCAGCATACGTGGGGCTTAAAGAAATGGATATTCGCATTGCTATGGAAACGGCAGGATCCAAAACCTACGATCCCGATTACACCGATCAGAAAATTATCTACGACCCCGTGAATAAACTGTTCAAAGGGGGAGATTTATTCCTGAAAGGCGAAGCCGTTAGCAGGCAGTATTTTGATGTGCTTGCCCGCAACCACTTCGAGCCTGATTTTTTGTTTGGCAACCGCACCAATGGCATCTCTCGCTCCTATGACCACAATATCCCTTACGAGGACATCTTGTATCAATCAATTTCGGGCTATGATGCCAAAACTAAGCGCCTGATAACGGATCCCTTAATTGACGTAGATGCTATTGCCGATAGCGGTTACAGTTTTGCCGTGCCTTTGTTCAGAGAGAAATTCACGAAACAACTAAAGCAGCAGGAAGATGAAATTGCCAAGCTGAAAACCGTTATCGCGGCTTTCCCCAAAGGCTCTGCTCCAGATTCTCTTACCTCAGATCTTTTACACCAGGAGGGGAACTACAAATTTATCACCACCAACTCTGCCTACAAAGCTGCGCTGCTGGCTAAAACGGATAGACAGTGGCTGAAGATAATGCTAAAAACTCATGCCATCAATTCGCGCAGCTATGCTTATCGTCTGCTTAAAACTGATGGCAAAGGCGCTTTCGTAATTTCGGATACATACAATGATAAGGCAGGAAACAAGTGGTTTATTCCAATTAGTCAGTGGGTGGACTCCACGAAAATTATGGCCTTTATTGCAACGCTGATCTTCTGTCTGCTGCTTATTTTCACCATTATCCGCACCCGCAACCATGAAGTGTATATCCGTCCGATTGCAGGATTGCACGAGATTGATAACGCCATTGGACGGGCTACAGAAATGGGGCGTCCTGTGATGTTTGTGCCTGGTTGGGGTACGATAGGAGAAGTTGATACTATTGCCTCGATGATGATTCTTGCCCAAATTGCCAAGAAAACTGCTGAGTTCGACATCCGCTTAATTTCTCCGCATTGTGATTACATGGTGCTGCCTTTGGCACAGGAGATTGTGCAGGGTGCTTATAGCGAAGTGGGGCGTTCCGATGCCTATAACCAGAACGACATCTTCTACGTTGCGGGCGAGCAATTTCCTTTCTGCGCCGGCGTAAATGGCTTTACTGTGCGTGAGCGTGTGGCCACAATATTCTATATGGGTTTCTTCAATGCGGAAGCTCTGTTGTTAACCGAAACAGGTAATCAGTGTGGGGCTATGCAAATAGCTGGCACAGATGCCGTTACGCAGATTCCGTTCTTCATTACTACCTGCGATTATACCCTGATCGGTGAAGAATTCTATGCCGCTTCAGCGTATCTATCGCGAAACCATGAACTGATAAGCATGCTGAAAGCACAGGATTATTTCAAGCTGATTATGGTGGTTTTGGTGGTGGTGGGAACTATTCTGTCCACGCTGCATTTAACCACGATGATTAATACCTTCCCGATCGAATAATGTGGTGTAGTGTACGATTCCATTTCTACGCTACGAGGTAGTAAATTATGGTAAAAATACCTACAAGTACGTTAAAACGCCTGCCTCAATACCTCGAGGTATTGAGGCAGCTAAAGCGCGCTGGACTAAAGGAAGTATCTGCCACCAAAATCTCGGTGTTTGCCGATATACATCAAACCTTGGTGCGTAAGGATATTTCTTTTACCAACGTGTTCAGTTCTCCCAAAAGCGGGTTCAAGGTAAACGAATTGTATTCCGCTATTGAGAAGTTGCTGAACTGGAACGACCTCTCTGCCAGCATCCTGGTGGGTGTGGGGCATTTGGGCAGTGCGCTGCTTGGATATCAGGAGTTTGCCCAAAAAGGGCTGTCTATTGTAGCTGGGTTCGACAATAATCCCGAGCTGATAAACACGGTTGTACACGGCACTCCTGTTTATTCGACTCTGGATATCACGGCTATGGCAATCAAAGATAATATCCGCATCGGCATTATTACTGTTCCCCCCGAATCCGCTCAACTTATAGCAGATATTATGGTGCATAGCGGGATCAAAGCCATCTGGAATTTTACCCCCCAAAAAATCATCGTACCAGCAGATATCATTGTGGAATATGTGGATATGTTTTCCTCGCTGGCTGTGCTTTCACGCAGGTTGGCTGAAAAAGAGTAAGATGCTGCGCAGAGGAGTTCCTGCATCTTGCAGGAAAGGCCTACCGACGTCCACGTCGGGAGTTATTAATTTGACAGTCGGCTTTAGCCACCGGCATGTACAAATCCACAATCCTTTCTGCTGCCACCGTTCTATTTCAGCTCTATTTGCCCTCACCTGTTGTCGATGATAGTGGCTACACAGATTCAAGAACATGACACACTATATACTAAAGGGAGTTTGATTTGAAAAAGATACTGGTGATTATGGTAGTTATTTTTGGGTTGGGGTGCTTGCATGGGCAATCCATTGAAGATACCCATAATCAGATATTAAGTACGAAAGCGGAATTGATGATTGCGTACAAAGCCTTTGATGCGCAAGTGCAGGCAATTGTGAAAGCCTATAGTCCCTACGAAGCGAAGAGCGAGTTTGACACTATAAAAGAATTCCAGAATAAGCTGCTAACCAACAATTTCATACCCCGAATGCAGCAATGGCCTAAGATAATGCAAATTGAAATGAATATCGTGCAACCAGTGAAAACTCGTTTGGACAAGCTACGTTTCAGCACTTTTTATAGTGATTCAGTTTCAGTTAATCCTTTGCAATATAATGCAGAAGAGCAAATATGGACGATGCAGATAAAGCACTTAGGGTATAAAAAGGAGTCCGTTACCTTTGGTTTTCCCATTCCTCGTGATGATGCCAGAAAAATGAATGCAAATTGGCAGCAAGTTACTGCCAGAGGTGTATTGGGCTTTGATCCCAATGATGAGATAAGCTTAATCCAAATTATTCTGAGGGATCTGGAATCGGGGATAGTCTACAAACATAACCTGGATATACGCAAGAGATTCTTTAGAACAGATGAGGTGGAAAAAGATCACTGGTTCACATTCAGCCACGACCAAAAGAACCTGATCTATGAAGAAACGATCAATTGTAGCGAGTACCTTAGTGTAAAGGATCTCGCCACGGGTGAAAAAATGAGCTGCAGGGAACTTAATTACGGTATGGAAAACGTCACCCTGAGCCAAGATGGCCGGATATTAGCTTTTGTGGAGGCGGAAAACGGAGAGGGTATCCATGTTATCAATCTACCTAATGCGAAATATGACCACAAAATAAAGGGTGAATCATACGATCAGATACTAATTAGCCCAGATGGTCGGCACCTGATATATAGCACAAGTTCGTATGATGCAAGCTCGAATCAACACCACTATATTAAGATCAAAGAATTGTATAGCAACTTAGGTGCTGTTCTTATGGAGACAAATAAGAGAATTTCTGTTCTTGCTTTTTCTCCCGACTGCACAAAGCTGTTGATGGGGATGGTTGACGGTAATCCCAAGGACAAGCTGCATGAAATCGACCTAACAACTTTGAAGATTGTGCATAGTTACGATCTGGAAAGTATAAAAAAAATCAAGTTTAGCCCCGACGGCAAATACATAGCCCTTTCTTACGGTAATGGCAGCAGAAATAATATACGCATCTTGAATAGCCAAACATATGAGGAGCTTGACCAAATCAGCATAGGATTGTTTCACCAATTCTGTTTCAGTTCCGACAGCAGATATATCCTAAAAAACTCAGACGGCGGTAGAATCTATGACTTGCTAACTAAAAGCTATGTATATGATTCTAAACCTAGTCCAGAATTTATCGATTCCATGTTCTATCCAGACGAGAGATTTGTACTGGAGGGAACTTGGATTTCGCGCACCCATCTCTATATTGACCCTGTGGAACAATCAAGATAGCCTATTTTTTTTAGTGCTTGTTATGTTTTAGAACTAATGTAAGTCTTTAACTCGTTATTTATTGTCTTTTAGTGGGCTGGATTCCTGCCTACGAGCTTGTGCGAAAACTGCAAAACCTTCTGTCATTCCCGCGGAGGAGCTTGTGCGAAAACTCTTGTCATACCCGCGGAGGCGGGAATCCAGCCCTGAAGAATCCCAACGGGATGCCACTATAGAGCATTACAAAATAAATTACAAAGAGTAAAAGAGTAAAAGAGGGAAAGAGGGGGGCAGGGGTACTACACAACTGAGTTACCTTGTTTTGCTGCGAAGATCGTTGCAGCTTCAGCAGATGATATTTTTACCACAGAGAAAAGCAGAGAAAAGCAGAGAAAAGCAGAGAAACAGCCATGAAAACTGCGTTTTCGCCACTGATAATGAAAATTTACACATATGTTTGTATGGGCTTTTTTGCGCTCGCCCATGGTAGCCAAATATTCATTGTCATGTAAATCGTAGGGGCTTTTTTGCGTTCGCCCAAAATGGCCGATTATTCATTGTCATGTAAAAGCAGAAAAACAACAATGTAAAACTGCGTTTTCGATGAGGTAACTGGTGTATTCTTAGCCAATCCAACTTTGAATTATCGGGTCTTCGTCAATAGCTTTGTGCCCAAATTCTATGCCTACAGATGGAATTGCCTTTAGCTTATTCTGGCGAAAAACCTTGCCAATCTGGACCCCGTGACCCGCATAATTGTACATATAGGGGTGGATATATCGGGTTAAGAGTTAAGCTGGGTGCAGCTTAACTCTTAACTTAGCTCTAAGCTTTTAACCTTTCCCCTGCACCTTCTGCTGCAATTCTTTGTAAAACTTGTCTATATGTTCTTTCGAGATTTCTTCGTCCTTGCTTTCTTCCTCTTCAGGAGTTAGTTTCATCGCGAGCTCTAAATTTTGCAGCGCTTCTTTGTACAGCTTTTGTTCATTCAAAGCATAAGCCAGCCAAACGTAGGCATCATAATGGTTTTCGTTGGTGGCAATTGCCTCTTCTAACGCTTTGGTGGCAGCAGGATAATCTTTCAATTTATAATAAGCTTCACCTTTGTGACGCCAGGGGCATGACCATTGGGGAAAGTCTTTGTTCAGGCTGTCATACATTACAATAGCCATTTTGTATTCTTCATTAGCCAGCAAACTATTTGCTTTGGCAAAGCGTTCACTGGTGGTAAGGGTTTCTGTGGATTTTTCCTTTTCTGTACAAGATGCGCTACCTTGCGCATAGGCAAACCCGAGCAGGCTAACCATCACAGCGATAAGGATAATATACTTCATGTTATGCTCCTTCAGTTATTCAGTGTTATTTTTAGAACTCTATGCAACGAACTGCAACTCTGCTTTTCCGTCAAGTAGTTCCTGCCTGTAGTTCCTGCGTCCTCGCAGGAAAAGCCATGCCGACGTCCTAAGTCGGCAGTCATTTAGCTACCTGCTGCCTGGCCGTTTCTTTCTTGCACGCATTGCCTTAGCATTGGCTATGCATTGTGGATGGGATAGCCAATGCATAGCCAATGCTAAGGCAATGCGTGCAAGAGAAGTACTTCTAAGCAGCAGCCAAACAAAACAAGTTATGACACTGAAATTTAACATGAGACAGAGGGGTTACTGTCAGTGAGACTCCGACAGACCTTGCCAGCGGAGACGCAGGCACTCACCAAAAAAGCCCCGGACGAGAATCCGGGGCTTTATCTAACTTGCAAACCAGTTAACTTGTTAACCAGCTATTCTGTTAACTATTTCATCATGATCATTTTCTTGGTGCTGCTGTATTTGCCAGCGCTCATTTTGAAGAAATATACGCCGCTGGACACTGCACGATTGTTATCGTCCAGACCTTTCCAAACCACGGAATAATCACCTGCGGCTTTAGTTTCGTTCACGAGTGTTTTCACTTTCTGGCCTTTCAGGTTATAGATTTCGATATTTACGGGGCTATTATCTTTCATGCTGTATCTGATGGTGGTTTCAGGGTTGAAGGGATTGGGATAGTTGCCTTTCAATTCGGTTACAGCAACAGGTGCCAAGCCATCTTCGATACCCACGGAACCGCCCACGCTATGCAAGGAAAAATCATCCACGAAGAAGATGAATTTATCGTTGGACACGTTGCGAATAGCGATGTATATGCTTTGTCCATCGTAGCTTGAGAGATCATATATATACTCTGTCCAGGCAGCAGGAACCACTACCGGAGTTGCTCCGGTGAGGTAATATTGGAAGCCTTGGGGAATGGTGGTGGCAATTGTGGAAACTCCCACACGCATGCTTTCCAGATAAGTTGAGCTCATACTGCGTGCATAGAATTTCAGTGCACTGCCAGTTCCCAGATTAACCCGGGGAGAAATCAACCAATCGTTATTGGCAACTGTAGTGCTGGCGATGGAGGCAGCCATTTTGGCTCCACCATGTGCAGCTACAGATGTAATAGGAGGTGTAGTGGTGCTGGGATTAAAGATAATGAAAGCCATGGGACTTTCACTACCGGGGAATGTTACATCAGTAATGCCATAGGTGGCAGATAGATCCTGATCCAACAAAGTCCAGGGAGCAAACAAGTTAGCGAAATCAGCATAGCTTTCGAAACCATCGGTGAAGAAGGCTGGAGCAAGCTGCATATTCACAGTTACACTTGTGTTAGCGGGGACTGATTCGCCGGTGGTATAAACTGCAGAAACGCCGTAAGTATAAGTGGCATTAGGCAGATCCATGTCAGCGAAAGTGGTAATAGCAGGATCGTTGATGGTGCCGATAAGAACGGCATTACGATAGACCTTGAAACCGGTTATGGCACGAGTGTCGGTACGAACTGTGGCACGGGGATCCTGGCTAAGAACAGCGTTTGCAAAAGCTGCATTCGGAGCATGGTTTTCGGCAATGGGTTTCAGTTCGATGGCTTTCATGGATGTGCCAGAGGCTACAAAGGTTTGAATCAACCAGTTGTAGGTAAGGGTTGGTGCCAGAGCGGTAAGAGGTGCCCATTCGCCATCAGAATAGATCATATTGCCTTTACCTTCAATCTGTGGACCGTTATCGCAACCTGCGGGATAACCGCCGGTGGCATTGCAATTGAAGCCAACATATACTTCGGCATTGGCAGGGATTGGAACAGGGGTATTCAGCACATGCAGGTTCCATTCGCCGATCACAGGATTGGCAATAAGCTGAGAATAAACCAGCGTTCCGGAGGTAGTGGCACTGCCACCTGTCCAGATTTTGATAGTATAGGTGCTGGCTGCATCATTGGGTACGAACTTCACCTGAGTGATGGTTCCACCAGCTACAGCAGCAAGATCGGCAACAGCCCAACGGTGTGCTACATCAAAATTGAAAGCATCACCAGTGCCTATGCCATTACCCAATACATCGTTACACCAGGTAATCCAAGCACCGGGTTGAGGAGCTTCGGGGCTTGTCCAGGTAAGGGTAACATCGTTTCCATCTACTGTTCCGGCTACGTTTGTAGGAGGATTAAGTGCAGGAGAAATAGTTGCCGACACAGGGCCAGCAGGAACGGATTGGCCTGCATCGTAATTGGCAGTTACTTTGTAGCTATAGGTGCCAACTGCAAGAGCCAGGTCATCATAAATAACGGTTGTGGGGCTATCAATGGTGTTAATAAGTACATCATTACGATACACTTTGTAGCCAAGCAGGGCACGTGTGTTGTTAGTAGGCTGAACAGGTGCCACCAAGGCAGTTCCTGTGTTGCGGCTACCACTTCCGGTAAGAGATGCTACTGCAGGGAAGCTCTGGCGATTTGCCGGAGCGCCTACAAAGACATCATCAACTGCGAAAATGAACGCATCATTGGAAAGGCATTGGATGCCAAGATACACTTGCTGGCCTGCATAGGCATCCAAGGCATAGGTGTATTCTGTCCATGCTACAGGTGCTGAAACATAGGTTGCACCGCTAATGATAGTAAAGTTTGCAGGTGCGGTTCCAGTGGTGGAAACACCTACTTTGAAACGTTCCAAACCAAACTCTGCAGTATAGGATTTTGCCCAGAATTTAAGCACATTACCCGCAGCGATAGTTTGCTGAGGAGTAATCATCCAATCATTATTCGGAGGGGTGGTGGAAGCAAAGCTGCAAGCCATCTTGGCTCCTGAATGAGAGGCTAAATCTGTAATCGCAGGCACCGTAGCGCTGGGGTTAAAGATAATATAAGCCATAGCAGCATAGCCATTTAGCCATGTGATATCTTCCATACCATAGGTAGCTGATAAATCAACATCCACCAAAGTCCAGGGAGCAAAGGTTAGGCTGAAATCAGGATAGGTTTCAAAGCCATCGGTGAAACCCACTGGAGGAGGTGTAGTTCCAGGAGCAGTCCAAGCTAAATGGACATTGCTGCCTGTTACAGTTGCGCTTAAGTTAGTGGGCGGATCCATAGTATCTGTTAATTCTGTAATGCTGAAGGTGTCCAGATACAGATAGAACATATTCAGGGCACTGTGGCCGTGGAAGCCGATATAAACGGTTCCCGAGGTTGTAACGGGAATAATTGCTTCAGCCAAGTTATAAGTGATGTTGGTGATACTCAGATTTTCATAAATCAGGTTAGTCATGCTTGCCGCTGTGGGTGACGTGCCCCAATACACAGAAAGTTTTTCCTGGTAGGTGGCACTGTTCGAGCGGTAGAAGAATTTCACTTTGTACAGTAAATCCTGAGTAAGTTGCATAGGAGGGGTTACCAACCAATCGTCCATATCCACGGTTGTGTTATAGCGAATGCGCATGGAATTGGGGGTGGTATCGAAATTACCCGCATAGCTTTCCCAAGCGTAGGCATCGTTATTGGCATTTATCACAGTCCAGCCCAAAGGCAGAGCAGGGGCTGTAACAGCATCGAAGTTTTGCACATAAGGATAGCTGGTTACAGTGGGGTCGGAAAGAGTGGTAAAGCTCCATACCGGGCAGTTTATTGCGTCCCCATAAGTATTAAAGGGCACTACTTTCCAATAGTACATGGTGTTATAGCTGAAATCAGCAGGGTCATACATTGCAGCAGTTTGGCTGGTGCCGTTAACAAGATTGGTGGGGGGGTTATCGGTACCTAAATATACTTTGTAGCCGTCAGTGATTCCACCGCCGGCATTCCAAACTAAATTGGCAGCCTTGGCAACGTTTACAGCATTATTGGCAGGATTGGGGTTCTGCGCTGCCAAAGGAACTTCGCCTGTCACGGCAGGTGAGAAAGTGAAGGTAAGTCCATTAGCCGGGAACACAGTGGCACTAAGGGTGCAGCTGTTGTTAGCAGCGGTTCCGGCAGTAGTAGCGCTCCAATCGGTAGCAGTGGTGCGGTTAAAATAATCGGTATTAGAATCGCCTCTTAAGCCAACCTGGATGGAGGCAGCGGTGGTTGCTGTAACGGCAGAGAAAGAGCCATATACAAATTGCACCTTGTTGCCATTTTCTTGAAGTTGAATCTGGAAACTAAAATCGTCATTAGCAGTAGAGGTGGGAACGCGTTTATAGTGCTTCCACTGTGCGGTGAATACGCGATTTGGGGCGGTTCCGCTTGTCATAGACATAAGTTCGCCGGTATCGCGGGATTTAATATCGCGATTTAGTGCTGCCACTACATTATTCGTAGAGGTGGCAGAACTGATTGCGATGTTGCTGGTTACAACTACAGCACCCATGGCTATAAAGCCATTAGTCTGGATGCTAACTTCGGTGTAGTCAACACCATTGTAGGTGAAGGTAAAGCCCAATGGGATAGCCAGGAAGTTTTCGTTGTCGTTTGTGGCTGTCCCGTGGATAGTTCCTCCGCTAATTTCAGTATAAGTTCCCAGTGTGGATGCAAACGAATACTCGTTCACAATTGCCCAAGCACCGAGGGCTATAGCTGAGAATATCAGCAGCAGAAGGAGTTTTTGAATTTGTGGTCTCATAGTATCTCCTTTTTTTGGTTATAAACCATAAATTAATGTTCAGTTTTGCTGTGGCGTGCTTTTTTGCAGCCACAACGTCTATTGTACATGGTACGAAGCACCGATATTATGTCAAGCAAAACTTGTTCCCTAAGCACTGAAACCTTCCAATCTTCTGGATTCGCTGTAACAGCGCACTATAAACCCTCACCCCAAACTTCAAATCGTACTCACTTGGGCAAATGGGGATAAGTATTTAAAGGATGTGGAGATAGATTGGACTGTGTTTGGACTTGGAAATTGGGAAATCAGACGTTTCTGGACGATATTTAATCATCAACAACTTCAAATTGCGCTGATTTTGGACGTTCATACCTTTCGAGTCCCATCGGGACGCCATTTCAGATAGAAAACCATATCATCCCCATTTTCCATTGAGTCCCATCGGGACGCCATTTTACATGAAACGTTGGCTAAAACTGAGGCACAAAAATCCCTACGGAGCCTGAAGCTCAGTTTTTTTTGGGGTATCAA